>JBEKZG010000136.1:0-8311 GCA_049510095.1 Occallatibacter sp. | reverse complement strand
ATGCATTTGCCGGTGGCGAAGACGAGGCATGTGCCACCGAAGTGGAACTGCTGCGAAAGCACGGGCACACTGTAGTCGTCTACACCCAGGACAATCGCACGATCGATGGCGCGAGGCGTTGGTTGACAGGAATTCGTCCTGTATGGAGCACAGAAGATCACACGGCAGTTCGCCAGCTGATTGCGAAGAACCAGCTCGAACTTATGTCAGTTCATAATTTCTTTCCACTCGTCTCGCCATCGATCTACTACGCAGCCCGGGCCGAGGGAATTCCGGTTGTTCAGACCCTCCATAATTACAGGTTGCTGTGTCCATCTGCGACTTTTCTGCGAGATGGGAGGATTTGTGAAGACTGCCTCGGAAGGGCTATAGCGTGGCCCAGTTTGATTCACAAATGTTACCGAAAAAGCCTCATACAAACTGGGGCGGTGGTCGGAATGATCACGGCCCACAAGATGCTTGGGACCTGGCGCAGCCTGGTGAACTACTACATTGCGCTCACGCCTTTTATGCGAGACAAATTCATTGCCGGCGGGTTTCCGGCCGAGCGAATTGTTGTGAAGCCAAACAGTGTGGAGGACACCGGCGCCGGATCAGGGGAGGGGGACAATTTTCTGTTTGTCGGACGCCTATCCGAGGAGAAAGGGGCTGCGGTGCTGTTACGCGCATGGAAGACTGTAAGGACATCCCGGAGACTAAAGATTATCGGTAGCGGTCCGGACGAAATGAGCCTGAGAGCGATGGCCGCAGGGTTACCGAATGTTGAATTCATGGGCCAAGTCTCCGCGGAGAGAGTGCGCGTCGAGATGGGCCAAGCTGCCGCTCTTGTTTTTCCATCGATTTGGTACGAAGGGCTTAGCCGGGTGATGATAGAAGCCTTTTCTAAGGGAACTCCGATCATTGCATCGGACGTGGGACCGATCTCTATGATCGTGAAGGACGGACAATGCGGTGTACTTTTCAAGCTGGGGGATTCCGCCGATCTTGCGGCAAAGCTTGAGGCTTTCCCGGCAGTTGGGAAGCCTCTTGCCGGCTGGCGCGAATCCGCCAGGGAAGAGTATGAGCACTATTATTCGGACGAAGCAGGCTACCGGAATCTTATGAGAATTTATGGCTTGGCATTGAACACCGCTTTGCGGAGTTGAATTCGAAAGACGCAAAACCCAAAGACCGGGCCGTCAAATTCCCGTCAGTTCGGCTGTTCCCGCTTCTTTGCCGCTGCCCGCTCCCGAATCGTGGTTGGATTGACGGGGGGAAGGTTAATCAGCGAAGTGTGTGCGGCTGTCTAGATTCTGGTAGGCTTAAAGGAAGCCCTCACCCACGGCCAACTATTAGAAATACTTTGGAGAGTCTGGAACGGGCCCATCGCGCGCCATCTGAATGGGTGTTTCTTCGAGAATTCAACGGAAATTCCCCATCAATTGCAGGTATTTCAGGTAACTATATTGGTTCTTCTACGAATTGAAGAGGCATTCGCACCATCTTAACCCTCCGTTTACGGAGTTCAAGGGATACTGAATGCAGAAATCCTGGTTCGATCACGGAGAAGGAGCAGGAATGGCCAATTCGACCATCTCGTACTTGTGGCGCGACCAAAATGCGACGCATGGCTTCAAAACGGGCGTTTCGCTGCACGGTCACACCAACCAGTCGCAGGAAACGCTCGACTTCCTGGCGAATTTTGGCAACCAGTATCCCTTGATGCGGCCGATTCTGTCACGGCTGGAGCGACGTTCTCAGGCGAACCACGGGCTGGCGGTGAACTACGCGGCTGCCTACTGGACGCCTCCGATGACCCCCAAGCTGGCCTTCGACCTGGAGAGCTCTCAGATTGAGAAGCTGGACCTTGCGCCGATGGTTTCGCTGACGGATCACGACACTATCAATGCCCCGATGCTGTTGCGGACGGTTCCGAGAGCGCGGGGGATTCCGGTATCAGTGGAATGGAGCGCGCCATACGGTGTTCAGTCGTTTCATCTGGGCATCCACAACCTGCCGAGCGCCAAGGCGCCGGAATGGATGCAGACACTGAAGGACTACACGGCCAAGCCGAGCGATGCGCGGCTGACGGAGATCCTGATTGCGCTGAACGACGAA
This sequence comes from Occallatibacter sp., assembly GCA_049510095.1. Lineage (GTDB taxonomy): Bacteria > Acidobacteriota > Terriglobia > Terriglobales > Acidobacteriaceae > Telmatobacter. The sequence continues at coordinate 6,214 of JBEKZG010000136.1, read as the reverse complement.
CCGAACGTGCTGGTGATCTTCAATCACCCGCTGTGGGACCTGTACCTGGTGGGCGCGGAGAAGCACGGTTTTCTGGTGAACGAGTTTCTGCAGAAGAACGGCCAGTATATGCACGCACTGGAGCTGAATGGACTGCGGCACTGGGACGAAAACCGGGCGGTCAGGCGGCTGGCGGAGAAGTGGAACATGCTGCTGATCAGCGGCGGCGACCGTCACGGCGTGGAACCAAACGCCAACGTGAACCTGACCAATGCGACCAGCTTCACGGAGTTTGTGCACGAGGTGCGGAAGGAACGGAAGAGCAACATCCTCTTTATGCCGCAGTATGCAGAGCCGTGGAAGCACCGGATCCTGCAGTCGGCCATTGATGCGGTGCGGCACTATCCGGAGTTTCCGCAGGGTTCGCGGACCTGGGACGAGCGGGTCTATCATCCCGACCATAATGGAGTGTCACGTCCGCTGAGCGAGCTTTGGCCGGACGGAACTGCGCCGTTGGTGATGCGCATGGGCATCGGGATTGTGCAGACGATGGGCAGGGGCCTGGTTTCCGGCGGGCTGCGTATGGCCTGGACCGAGTCACACCAACTGCGGCTGGCACTGGGCGAAAACGACGGCTAACCACCTGGGGTGGGGTAGTCGCTCGGCACCTGCGGTGCGGCAGACGCTCGCGGGAGGCTCGCACTAGCTTCACGCGGGACTCCCACTCATCGCCGTCATGCTGCGATCAAAGGGGCAAAGTCCTGGCGCTCGAATTCTGCTTCTGAACCTCTCCGCTGAAATCAGCGGATATGATGGGGATGGGCGCCGGGCTATACAGCTGGTCAGGAGACCGGCGTACCGCTATTCAGCTTGTGGTTCTTTAACTGACTGAATTTGCCGGTTCTGGAATTGGTTCAACTGATGGATGCACGAATGCCGCGCGTGGCTTACTTCCCCGACTCGTTTCATGAGGTGAACGGGGTTGCCCACACCAGCCGCCATTTTGAAGCGTTTGCCCGGCGGAGGAATCTGCCGTTCTTATGCATCCGTGCGGGCGACCGGACACAGGCTATCCTGGAAGACGGGAACGTGTGGACGCTGGAGCTTCCGCGCGGATTCATGTCGTTTGCGCTTGAGAAGGATCTTCGGTTCGATCCAGCGTTTCTGCGGCATATTCCGCTGATCGGCGAGGTTCTGGAGCGGTTCAAGCCGGATCTGATTCACATTACAGGCCCCAGTGAAGTGGGGATGCTGGGGGCATGGCTTTCGCACCATATGGCGCTGCCACTGGCCGCCAGCTGGCACACCAATGTGCACGAGTATGCGGCGCGGCGCTCGGAGTGGTTTCTGAAGCTGCTGCCGAAGCGGCAATCCGAGGCTACTGAGCAAAAGATTGAAGACCTGGCGATGAGGGCGGCGGCCAAATTCTACTCAGTGGCGCGGGTTCTTTTTGCGCCCAACGAAGCGCTGTGCGCACTGCTGGAACGGACGACGGGGCGGAAATGCTACCTGATGCCGAGAGGCGTGGATGCGGAACTGTTCAAGCCGGAGATGCGGCATCGCGACTCCGAAGACCGTGACCAGGTGCTGGGATTTGTGGGACGGCTTTCCATCGAGAAGAATGTGACGCTGCTGGCTCAGGTGCAGGAAGAACTGGAGGCGATGGGGCACAAGAGCTTCCGGTTCCTGATTGTGGGGCATGGGGCGGAGGAGCAGTGGCTCAGGGAGCGGATGCCGCGGGCGGAAATCCCCGGCGTACTGAAGGGCGAGGCGCTCTCGAGAGCGTACGCCAATATGGATTTGTTTGTGTTTCCGTCGCACACCGATACTTTTGGGAACGTGGTGCTGGAGGCGCTGGCAAGTGGAGTTCCAGCGATTGTGACCCGCGACGGGGGTCCGTGCACGATTGTCCGCGATGGGGTGACGGGACGGATTGTGGATGACGAGGATTTTGCCGCGGCTGTGGCTGGGGTGCTGGGCGACCCGGAGAAGCACGCGGAGATGCGGCTGGCGGCGCGGGAGTATGCGCTGACTATGAGCTGGGACTCGGTGTTTGAAGGGGTGTATTCGGCGTACGAGACGATTCTGGGGCAGCGGGAGCAGGCGGCGGGGTAGTTAGACTTCGTATCCCTCTTCCGGCTTTAGAGGATTTATCAGGATAACCTTATCCCATTCATGCCTCACGTTCAGAGACTCCTTCTGTCCGAAGCCAATGTGGTCGACAAGGACCAACCACCATTCGGGGTATTTTGCTCGCATCCTCGTGATTTTCCCGGTCTTTTCTTTCACACATATCTGAATGTTCTTTTCGAGTTCTGAGACGACCCAACCTCCAGCATTCCTGTCAACATACCCGCCTAAGACGAAACGATTAGGGAAGGCTACTGTGCAAGGAAATAGATAGAGGGTGAATTGGTCGCTGATAGATATCTCCTGATCGCCAAGCTGCCCATCGCGAAACCTTGAGAGTGCGACTTGGATTGCCCGTCGCAACTTGTCTAGCGGGGGTAAAGGGCGCTTGAACCAAAAGCGCACGATCCAGCTTTGACCGGCCTTTGGAGGGCCGAATGTGGGAAGGAGACGTCTCATGTAGCGCAGCAAGGCGAACTGGGAGTTCTCTACCCCTTCCACATGTCCAGCCTCATCGACGTAGTTGAAATTCAAACGACGCACTTCCACTGCGACTCTTCCGTTGACTAAGAAGTCAGGTGGGACGTTTCCATCCGGCTCGTAGACAACCTGAGCGAACCCAAGGGAGGAAAGGTACCTTAGAGCTTGCGCTTCAGAATCATTCATATCACCGATTCTTCCAAAGACCGAGTTTGCCGAACTTTACAATTCTAGGGGGATTCGCGCCGCCCGGCGTGGATCGTATCTGGGCGTGAGAGGCGTCATTTGATATTGGCTACGCGGCCTTTGGTGGGGAATTTCTCGAATTGGAGAGGGTCGTGGCCGGGGACTATGCGGTCGGGCGAACCTGCTAACTGGATCATGCGGGTTTGCTGGGCGATGTTACCGGCATGATCGGCGTCGCTGAAAGTGGCGCTGGCCAGGTGCGTGGACAGATTCAGATAGAAGTAAACATTGTCCGAAGCGAGCACGTAGTTCGGGCTTCCCTCGATGCGGAGATACTGCGAGGCATAAGTATGACGGGAGCCGGTATAGGCTCGGATGCCGGGAAAGATTTCGATGTTATCGCCATCGACTAGATGGACTCGGCCTTCGGTGTTGAGCTTGACTAACTCCTTGACGTCTTCCGGATCGATGCCTCCGTGGTCGCCACCTGGCTGCCAGGCGTCCATGGTGTAGTAACGGTACTCCTCCTTTTGAATCCAGACCTGCGCTTTGGGGAAAAGATCGAGTCCGCCCATGTGGTCCCAATGTGCGTGGCTGATAACGACGTCAGTGACCTGATCGGGCGAGACGCCGGCAGTTTTGACGGCGAGATCGGGGCGAAGATAGTCCTGCATTGGAAAGTCTTTAAGAAACGTGTCGCGATGAAAGCCGCTATCGAAAAGGATGGTGTGGCCTCCGCCGCGGATGAGCCAGATGACCATGGCGATGTCGATTTTTTGGTCTTTGGGGCCGCCGATGACGAGGTCGGAGATTTCGACGCCGGGCGAGGTGGCATAGCGGATGGCCTGGATGGAGTATTCGGGCGCGGATGCGAGCGCGAACGAGGGCGTGAAAAGCGACAGACAAAGGGCCGCAAGGAATAAGCCCATTATCAGCACGCTTTTCCTATTGGTGTATAGCGATCCCACCCTAGCCGCAAAAACAAGAACGCGGCGAGGGTGGGGCACCCACATTCCACGCCACAACGAGAAATGGTCTAAGCGCAACATGGTGAGGGCCTCTTTCTTGAGGATACAGGGTTACGCTTTGGCGGCTAAGTCGCTTATGGCGCCGAATAACTTGTCGAGATCGGGGAGGGTTGTGTAGACGTGGGGAGTTACACGGACGCAATGGATGTTCTCCCAGTCGATGCCGACGGTGTGGATCTTGTATTGATCAAAGAGGGCAGAGGATAACTGGGCCGGAGTCATGCCGTCGATGCTGACGCCGCAGATGGCGCAGGAGTAATCGAGGCTAAGCGAGGTATGGAGCTTGACTTTAGGGATGGATTGGACGCGGCTGGCCCAGTAGTTTTTAAGGTAGCCGATGCGCTGCTCTTTGCGCTTGCTGCCGATGCCTTCGTGAAAATTGATGGCTTCCCCGATGCCCTGCTCGAGGGGGAAACTGCGCGTGCCGAGGTCTTCAAATTTGCGGATGTCAGTGGAGTGGGGATTGGCCGCGCAGGTGAGCGGCCAGAGTTTCTCGATCTTGTCAGCCTTGACCCACATCATGCCGGTGCCGATGGGGGCGCTGAGGAACTTATGCAGGCTGGTGCCGAAGTAATCGCAATGGAGGTCGGGAACTTTGAAGTCCATAAGACCGAAGGAATGGGCACCGTCGGCGAGGACTTCGATGTTATGCGCGTGGGCCATGTCTGAGATTTTGGCGACGGGCATGGTCTGGCCAACCCAGTTGACCATGTGCGTTACATGGATAAGCCGTGTACGTGGAGTTATGGCCTGCTCATAGGCTTTGACGATGGCGGCGTCGTCTTCAATGGGGAAGTCGAAGCTGATTTGCTTGTAGACGATGCCGTCCCGCTCGGCACGCTGGCGATAGGCTTCGATCATGTGGGGGTAATCCTGCTTGCAGCCGATGACTTCGTCGCCTGCTTTGAGGGGCAGGCCGTAAATGATGGTGTTGAGGGCTTCGGTCGAGTTACGGTCGATCGCGATTTCAATTGGGCTGACGCCGGCGAGGCGGGCTAGTTTCTGGCGGAGAGGTTCGCGGCCCTGGTCGAGAATCTGCCACATGAAATAGGAGGGGCCTTCATTGGCGAGTTGGTTATAGCGCTCGACGGCCTGCTGGACGATGATAGGCGCCGGGGAGACGCCGCCGTTATTGAGGTTGACGATGTCGGGGTTGACGGAATAAGAGCGCTGGATGACGGACCAGAAGTCTTCGTTCTGTGCGACTTCGACGGGGGTGAGGTTTTCGACGGCGCTGGAGGCGGCATTGAAGTCGGCTGCGTGGGTCTGAGCGAAGAGGTTTTGAGCGGAAAAGGCGTTGGCAAGCGGTAGAGCACCGGCGAGTGTAGCTGCGTTGCGGAGGAAGGTGCGGCGGTTGGTGGAAACCATACAGGCAATGTAGGCGGTTATGGGCGGGGATTCAACGGGAAAATTCCACGATGCGCCGGCCGGTTTCCAGATCGAGGGTGAAGGGGATTTCCTTGTCGGTCATCAGGTCCCATCCCATGCCATGAAGGATCGGGCTGATGATTTCCTCCAGGGTTATGCCTTCGGAGGAGAGTTTTTCGGATTGCCAGGCCTGGCCGCTGGGGCCCCACGCGAGGACTGAGTGGTGGCCTACGAAGAGGAGCAGATTTTGCGCGGGGACGGGGCGAATTTCGAGCACGGGGCGGTAGGGGAGCATGGTGAAGTTTTCGGGGTTGGTAGTCGAAATGACGTAGGCGTAGCCGCCGGAGAGTGCGCAGATTTCGTCGGGGTTGGGGCAGGACCAGAGGCCGGTGGGGACGGCGGGGTCGCGGAAGCCCAGGGCGCAGGTGGCGAGAAAGGACTGCGAAGATGGTAGGCTGGGTGATTTGCTTTCCCCGGTCCCCAAGTGCGAGGGATCACCACCCCACGGACGAAGACCTGTCCGTGGGGACCCCGGACCGGGGGCACCCAACTTTACGAGGACTTCGAGGGCGCCGCGTTCTACTTCTTCGGCGTCGCGTGGGTAGACGTAATGGCGGTTGGGCAGGATGAGGGGGCGCGCGGGGAGGATTTCGGCTTGCCAGTGGTGGCGGAAGCTGCCGTCGAAAATGGGGGCGAGTTGATGCTGGTTCATGGCCGCGCCTTGTAGCTGAGGATCCAGTCCATCTGCTCCTGGGTGTCAGGCACAACGCATCCGCGTGCGGCCTGGATCGCGTCGAGTGCCCTGGCTGGTGCCCATCCGAGGTGAACGAGCGTGGCGGCGGCTGTGACGGTGGAGCGGCCTATGCTTCCACGGCAATGAACGCCGATACTCTCGCCGGTCTGAAGGCGGGCGGCGAGGTCCGCGACGAATTTCCGGAAGGCGGAGGTGTCTGGCGGAATGTGGACATCGGGGATGGGATGGGAAAGAAATTGCAGGCCGATCTTCTTCGCCAGATGGCTCTCTTCGCCAAGACCGAGTAAGT
>JBEKZG010000135.1:0-8357 GCA_049510095.1 Occallatibacter sp. | reverse complement strand
AGGGGCAGTTCTCGGCGACGGCGGATATCGGCTCGAAGCTGAAGACCGGTGTGATCAACGATCTGCCAGCCATTGACACTTGCGCGCTGGCGATTCAGCTGGGCGCCACGTTTGTGGGCCGTTCGTTCTCCGGCGACAAGAAGCAGCTACTCTCCATGCTGAAGGCTGCGATTGCACACAAGGGGACGGTGATGCTGGACGTAATCAGCCCTTGCGTGACTTTTAACGACCACGAAGGATCGACGAAAAGCTACAAGTTCATGCAGGAGAACGACGAACCGATCAACGAGATTGGATTCGTGGCCAGCTTTGACGATATCGAAGTTGATTACGAATCCGGCGTTGTTTACGACGTGGAGATGCACGACGGCTCGAAACTTCACCTGCGCAAGCTGCATGAGGACTACGATCCAACGGACAAAGCCAATGCGGTGCGGACGCTGATGGAATCGAGCGCCAACGAGGAGATCCTTACGGGCGTGTTCTACATCGATACGCAGAAGCCGACGTTCATCGACTTGTTGAACATTGTGGATGAACCGCTGGCTACGCTGCCGGAGACGGTGACACGGCCTCCGAAGGCGGCGCTGGATGCGCTGATGACTAGCTTGCAGTGAGGTGAGTGAAGAAGTGAAAAGGTGAAGAAGTGAAGAAGCAAAGCAGTAATGGAAAAGCCCCGCTTGGCGCGGGGCTTTTTTATTACTGCTAATGCTCCATTACTGCTGCTGCTCAATTTACGAGCGATAGCACCGCTCTATTTGGCGGCGATGCGGACACCCAGGCCGTTGAGCTTGCTGCGCGCCTGCGCGGCCTCGGGAGTCTGCGGATGTCGCTGGATAAGAGCCCGCAGTTCGTGAATTCCCGAATCCTTCTTGCCGAGTTGTATGAGGGCGAGACCCTTCCGAAGTTGCGCGGCGGGCGCCTTGGGGCTGCCGCTGAAGCCTTCAAGGACAGCATTGTAGGACTTGACCGCAGCGGCATAGTCCTGCTGATGATAAGCAATCTCTCCCAGATAGAATTCCGCGGCGCCAGACAGATCGTCGAGCGGATAATACTGCAACACGGCTTGGAATTCGCCGGTGGCGACATCGTACCGAGCAGCGTTGTAGTCGCGCACTCCGGCCTGAAAGGTGGCCTGCAAGGGCGGAGCCTGCGAAGTTGCCGGCGATACCGCAGCCGGAGGAGCGGATGGAGGGGCAGAGGCGCCGTCGGGGGGAGGACTGGCGGGAGTTCCAGGAGCGACAGCCGGCGCCGGACTCTGGATGTTCTGCAATTGGGTCTGCATGTCCTGGATAGTCTTATCGAGCTTGGCGAGGCGTGATTTCATCTCGTCAACGGAATCATTCAGCGACTGGATCTGACCGGAGGTAGTGTCCAGCCTTCCGTTGATCGCATCGTTCTGGGCATTGATTTTCTGCTGGAGGGCGTTGACGGCGGCGCTCATCTGTGTGGCGTTATCGGCGGTCTGTTGCGCGAGATTTTGCAGGACACCGAAGCGGGTGTCCATGGTGGACTGGAGGCGCTGCACCATGTCCAGCAGTTGCTGGACTTGCGTTTGCAACTCGACGATCTCCTTGGAGGCCGCGTGAGCGGGCATAGGCATGGAGACGAGAAGTGCGCCGAGAACGACCGCAGGGAGGAGACGAATTCGAAACTTGCGTGACGTCAGCATTTTTTCACCTTTGAAAACAGGTTACAGATTACAGATTACAGATGACAGGTTACAGATGACAGTTGACCTGGACGCTGCTGAATGGCACTGTTCCGAACCCGTCAAGACCTGAAGACCGCATGGCGTCGACTGTCATCTGTAACCTGTCATCTTTCTTCCTGATTTTAGCGATCGATAGTGAAACCGGCACGGCGGTTCTGCTGCCAGCACTCTTCAGTAGACTCGGAGCAGAATGGTTTCTCTTTGCCATAGCTGATAATGCGAATGCGGGAAGCTGCAACTCCCGCGGTAACCAGGGCGTTTTTGGCGGCATCGGCGCGGTTCTGGCCGAGCGCGAGGTTATATTCGTTGGATCCGCGCTCATCGCAATAACCGCCAATCACTATCTTGACGTCAGGATGACTGACCAGAAAGCCGGCGTCTTTGGAGAGCGTGGCCTGGGCGTCAGTGCGGAGATCGTAAGTGTCGTAGTCGTAGAAGATGTCCTGGACGTTAGCCTTGAACTCCTCTTCCGCGCTCATGGTGCTGGTGGCTACCTGGACGGCGGGAGGAGCGCTGACGGTGACATGGGCCGTGGCGTCGGCCGATCCGCCCTCGCCGCGGGCAACGAGGTGATAGGTGGTGGATGCGGAGGGCGTGACGGTTTTTACGCCCGAAGTGGGGAGGTCTCCGACCCCGTCGATCGAAACAGTGGTGGCGTCGGTAGTGCGCCAGGAGAGCTGGACCTGGTCTCCCGCGGAGACTACGGTCGGGGTGGCAGTGAGCTGAGCGGTGGGGGCGGGCGCGGCAGCGGGTGGGGCCGTTTCCACGGCTGGTGGCGGCGCCACCTCTTTCTTTTTGCAACCTGCAACTGCAATCAAAGCGATCAGCAAAAGGGCTGAGACTGGAATGTGCTTACGTGTGTTCAATGGAATGCTCCTTCCGAAAAATCAAATGTGCCGACCGAAGGACCGAACCTGTGTTCCTGTGCAACCCTCGACCGCTCCCGATCCGGCGCCATTCAGCCAGACGTCACAAGAAAGCCGGGCACGACGGAATTGGGAAGCAGCGGACCGGACCTGTATCGCTCCGGAGGACGTTTTCGTTTTGACTGACGCCTCATGATGTTTGTCGTCAAGAACCCGATGCCAGCGTTTCAGTAGACCGCAACCTTCCACTATTCAGATGCCGCGGTTGCGGTGACGAATCCATCATAGTGCAGAAAATTGAGTAGCTTTGCGCAATTTGGCTCATACCAAAGGGCTTCGAGCATCCGGAAAGCTACTTCCAGCTCCAGTTTGGCATAAAGTTGCTGCCCGTTGTGGTGAGCTGATGTTGTTGCGTGCCATCGGCGAGCATCGTCCAGATCTGGCTTTTCCCGCCGATGGAACGCTCGAAAACGATGTGACGGCCGTCCGGCGCCCAGGAGGGATAGTCATTGCTGCCCGACTCATGGGTGAGCTGGAGATACTTCTTGCTGGCGATGTCGATGACATGAATGTCGACGCCGCCTGGATCGCCGGGACCGTACTTGCGATTCCAACTGAAGGCAAGCAATTGCCCGTTGGGGGACCAGGAGGGAGAGACCGCATAACCTCCGTCGGTGATGCGCTGGATGTTTCCGCCGTCGAGGTCCATGGTGTAAATCTGCGGGAGGCCGGTACGGCCGCTGACCCAGGCGATCTGGGCGTTGGTGCGGGGATTCCAGGTGGGGGCAACGTCTGGACCGCGGAAGTTTGTGAGCCTGCGCAGGTTACCGCCGTTGGCGTCTGAGACCCAGATTTCGGGGTCGCCTGTCCGTGCCGACGAGAAAGCCAGTTTGGAACCGTCCGCCGACCACGCGGGGGAGAGGTTGCTCCCGCCTGCCGTTCCGGCGGGGAAAGCTACGAGGCGGTTCAGTTCAAGAGAATACATGCGGATATCCCAGCCTTCGCGGCCCATGGATGCAAATGCGACGCGGCTGTTATCGGGGGAGATGCGGGGCGAAAGGGAAATGGTACCCAGGTGGGTGATCGCGTGCTGGTTTTGTCCGTCGTAGTCCATGGCCCAAATCTCTTTGTTACCGGAGCGGGAACTGACGAAGTAGATTTTGGTTTCGCAGATGCCGTTGATGCCGCCACCGAGGCGAAGGATGATCTCATCGGCGAAGCGGTGGGCGATGGTTCGGGCGGAATCCTGGCTGGCCGCTTCGTTGTATTGCTTGCCAAGGACCTGAGGGTTGGCGGTGTTATGGGTGTCGTCGAGCCAGCCGTAAACCACGAGGCGGCCATTGTTGGCCGCAAGTGAGCCGAAGGCGACCATAGCGGCATTGGCGGGGGCATCGGACCATTGCCCGAGATTGATCTCCTGGGGCGAGCCTGGCGCCTCTTGCGGTGACATGCTTTTGGAAACCAGATCGAAGATTCCGGCGTTGGCCAGGTCGCTATACAGTGTGGCGTCAAAGGTCGCCTTCAACTGAGGTGTCTCGGGATCGGCGCTGGCCGGCTTGAAGTCTGCGGCGGCGATGCGAATGCGGTCGTTGCCGAGGTTGGAGCCGGTATGCACCCAGTCCTGCGCGGGCAGTGGCAGCGCCGCAACACTAACCAGGAGAAATGCAAATAGGGGAGATTTCCGGAATTCGATATTCATGCGTTGAGCGGTCCTTCCTGGTGGGGAATCGGAAAGGTGCGCACCACAGCCTGCGCACCGGGACTCAATACGTACAATCATAAGTGACGTTGAGGAACTGAACATTGGAATCCGGCGGCAACGGGCCAAATGTGTCAACCCGCTGCGTGGCCCGCAGGCACGCCTGGTCAAGTGTCGGGCTGCCGCTAGACTTATTGATTTTGAAGTTGGACGGAACACCTTGGAGGCTGATGCGGAAGTACACCTCCGACATTGCGCCCTTTGGTGTGCGCGAGTCGACTTCATACCGATTCAAAAGCGGAAAGACCTTGCGCTTGATGATGTCACCATACCAGCCGAAGCGGTTGGCGAAGTCGCCATTGGTGATATTCACTGGTCCGTTGGATGCAGTAGTTTGGGCGGTTGTGGCGCGAGGCAGGACGGAGCCGGATTGCTCGCCGAATTGGGCAACGTTGTTCTGCTTTGGTGGTGGCTGGTGCTGCTGGGTTTTGTGCTGCTCTACCGGCTGGGGCTTCTTTACTTCCGGACCGGCGATGGGGATGGCTGTCCGATCGACGGCTTCCTTCGCCTTGGGAGCGGGCGGCGCGGGCGCCTTGCTGGGGGTTTCGGTCATCAGCACATTCTGGTTCTGGTCAACGTGGGGCAGGGGAATGGCATTTGAAACCAGGCTCACTTGAATGGCTCCGCCTTCTCCAGGGTTTCCCCACAGATTGTGGTGGAAGAGCCCGTTGATCACTCCATAGAAGATGAGCAAGCCGAAGAGCAAGCCATGAAGTACGAGCGAACCGGCGGCCGAAGCGGTGACAGGTTCCCCTTTTCGCTCCAGAAGCAATACATGCTGCTGGAACGACGCCCTGGGATCGGAACCTTCCAAGGAACTCGTCATTTCCGGGAACCCTTCATTTCTCGCTCTCTTGCGCTCGCTCTTTTGCTCTGACTCGCTTGCCGGCTCCAGTTACTGATGGCTATCAGCCAGCGGTGAAAATCGAGACTCCAAAAAGTCCATCCCTCAGGGGCTAAAGCCCGGCGTTGATTCTATTGCTCTTGCGGCACGGCTAAAGCCGAGCCCTTTCAAAACTTCCGACTCGAATGAGTTTTTCACCTCGCCGCGGCGAGTAAAGCCGAGCCCTTTCAAAACTTCCGACTCGAATGAGTTTTTCACCAAGCTGTAAAGCCGTGCCCTTTCAAAACCTCTTTCACCACGGGCTGCTATCGACCACCGGACGCCGATGCTTTGGCTTCCAGCGGTTGCGTGACGATGGAGATGTTGGTGATGCCTGCTTGCTTGACCTCGTCCATCACGGAGGCGAAGGCGCCAAATGGAACTTGTTCGTCGGCACGGAGGTAGATAACCTGGCGGGCTGGATCGCGGCCGGCCGATCCGTCGCTTGTCTGGAGCAGTGTCTTGCCCAGGTCGTGAATGTTGACGGGTTTATCGCCAATAAAGACTTCCTGGTTACGATTGATGGTGATCACCGTGTGTTGCTCGGTGATCTGCTTGACTGTGCGAGTTTTGGGGACGGAGACTTCAATGCCCGACTGCAGGACGGGCGCGGTGATCATAAAGATGACCAGCAGCACGAGAACGACGTCAACCAGCGGCGTGATGTTGATCTCCGCCAGAGAGGTTCGCGTCTGCCCGTTGTTACTTGTAAAGGCCACGCTGGGCCTCCCTGGAGAATGCCGGCTCCGGGGCAGACGCAGGACTGCGCTGCTGCGCTGCCGCGCTTGCAGGCATTTCTTCGAGCATGTTCAGCAATTCCCTCGAAAAGTCGTCGACTGCCGAAGCAAAGACCCGGATGCGGGCAGTGAACTGGTTGTACGCCACGACCGCTGGTACAGCGACGAAGAGGCCGGCGGCAGTGGTGATGAGCGCTTCAGCGATGCCGGGGGCAACAGCGCGGAGAGTAGCGGCGCCTTCGGTGCCCAATCCATGGAAGGCGTCGACGACGCCCATCACAGTGCCGAAAAGGCCGACAAACGGGCTGGCGGATGCGATGGTGGCCAGCCAGGTCATGCGGCGTTCCATGTCAGTAATGGCGGTGCTGGCCGCAGTCAGCGCCGAGCGTTCCAGGGTTCCCAGATTGCGGGGTGGTCCAATTCCGCCTGTCTGGCGCTTGTATGTCTCGTAGACATCTTCAAAGACCTGGGCGAGGGGGCTGAACTTGTAGTCGCCAGCGATGAGCGAAATCTCGTTCAGGTGAGGGCTTGCCTTGCGGAAGGCTCTGATAAAGCGGCGGCTTTCCTTGGTTGCCTTGCCAAAGAGGGACATTTTGCTGAGGATGATGGTCCACGAATAAAGACTGGCGATGGCCAGCAGGACGAGCACCGCAATGGCTACGGGGCCGATGTTACTCATCATGTCAGTGAGAGCGGATGAGCCCTGGGTGAGGGATGGCACAGGGGATGACGCCGCGGGGGCCGCGCCTGTGTCAGTCTGGAGAGCCAAGAGAAGGGCAGCAGTCAGAATCGGCGTTCACCTCTCACTTTCAAAGCTATCAGACGGGGATGCGTCGTCCAAGTTATCGATTGGATGCGCTCCGCAGGCTTAAGGGTGTGTTGGAGGGGCCTCGGAGCGGGTATTCATGCTATGCTGCGCTCGGATTGTCATGGCTAAAGCGCTGACCCGCCATGGTGCAGGTCACAGATCAGGCTCAAAGAGGAACGCCTAAGAATGCTTGTCGAACTGCGCGCGGAGAACTACGCCGTCATCGATCATGCCATTGCTGTCTTTGGACCGGGGTTGAACCTGCTGACCGGCGAAACGGGCGCGGGCAAATCCATATTGGTGGACGCGCTGGCTCTTTTGATGGGCGGGAAAGGCTCGGCGGAGATTGTTCGTCATGGCGCGGACAAGGCAACGGTATCCTGCGTGTTCGAGTCGACGCCGGCGGCGGAGGCGATTCTGGAGGAAAATGGGATCGATGCGGAAGGCAACGAGATAATTCTGAGGCGGGAAATCCTGTCTTCGGGCAAGGGACGCGTATTCGTGAACAACCAGGCGGCGACTGTCTCGGTGCTGAAAGAACTGGCTCCCGAATTGGCCCTCGTCCACGCGCAGACAGAGACGCTGACGAGCTTCGACCAGGCACAGCAGAGGATTCTGCTAGACCGGTTCGGAGGAATCTCTCCGGAAGCCGTGGCCGAGGCGTATGCACTCTGGAAAGATGCGGCGAGGAAGCTCGAGGAATTGATGCAGGGCGAGCAGGACCGGATGCGGATGGTGGATTTGTGGAGCTATCAGCACAAGGAGATTGAAGCGGCGCGACTGTTGCCGGTCGAGGACGAGGTGCTGGAGACGGAGAAGCGCGTTCTGGCAAATGCGGAGAAGCTTTACGCCGCGGCGATGGGGGCGTTCGACCAGCTTTACGAGGGTGGGGCATCGGCGGAGGTTGCTCTTCGGGCGGCCGTGCGCAACGTGGAAGAGCTGGCGCGCTACGATGGGCGCTTTGCGGAGGCAGCGCAGCAATTGGAAGGTGTGCGGGCGACGGTGGGGGATTTGAGTGCGAGCCTGCGCGATTATGCGGAGGGGATCAACGCTTCTCCCGAGCGGCTGGCGGAGATTGAAGACCGGCTCGCGGTTCTGGATCGACTGAAACGGAAATATGGAAAGACCGTTGGCGAGGTGATCGCGTTTGGCGAAGATGTGGCGCGCAAGCTGGCGGAGGTTGAGGATCGGGAAGAGATTCTGAAGACGCTTCGGGCAGCACTTGATGCGAGCCGCAAGGCTTATCGTGCCGCAGCGGGGGCATTGACGGCGGAACGCCAGGCAGCCGCGTCCAAGCTGGCGCGGCTGGCGGAAGCGCAGATCAACTCGCTGGCAATGAAGGTGCGATTTGAAATAGCGGTGAGCGGGCCGGCGACGGATTCAGAAGATGAGTCCGCATGGAGCGCCTCGGGATGGGATGAGGTGGAATACCGGATCGCGACGAATGCGGGGGAACCGCTGAAGCCGCTTGCCGAGATTGCTTCGGGCGGCGAGATGAGCCGGGTGATGCTGGCGCTGAAGGTGAGCGTGGAAGAAGGTGCGGTGAAGCCGAAGATGAAATCGCCGACGCCGCGGACACTGGTGTTCGAT
>JBEKZG010000134.1:0-8374 GCA_049510095.1 Occallatibacter sp. | reverse complement strand
CTCTCCAATGCGACGTAGAGAAAGTTTCCGCTTCCACATGCGGGGTCAAGGACCCGGACGGTACAAAGCTTCTGATGGAATTGACGAGCCGCCTCGATCGCGCCCTCCTGGTCGCCTGATGCCAACAAGTTGGCGATAACCGCTTGCGTGTTGCGCCAGTCGTCGCGCAGCGGCTCGACAATGGTCGGCAGCACAAGGCGCTCAACGTAGGCTCGCGGCGTGTAGTGTGCACCCAGCGCGCGGCGCTCAGGCTTTTCAAGAGCTCGTTCCAGCAGGGTGCCGAAGATGGCGGGCTCAACGTCGCGCCAGCGCGAGTTGGCGGCTTCAATGAGGAGATAGATTTGATCGCGCGTCAGCGGTAGGGCGCGCGTGGATTCGAAAAGGCCGCCGTTGAACTGGATGACGTCGCGCCGCAGAATGGGCGAATAGCCGCCGTCGTTCATCGTCTTCCATAGCGATTCGACGACCGGAGGGAAGTTCTTTTCGTCTTCGCGGAGGCTTTCCAGCAGACCGAGCCATGAGCGCTCTGGGAGGAGGCCAACATCTTCGGCGAAGGAAGTAAAGATACACCGGGTTAGAAACTCCGCGACCTCTTTGGGTTTGTATTTCAGCTCCAGGTTCCGCGCTAGATTGGCGAGCTTGCTGGCGACCTCGCGCGTGACACGCGCACGTTCGCGGGACGGGTCGAGCGAATGAGGGTCAAGCCAGACTGCGCGCAGCCGTTCCTGAACCGCAGGCGTTTCAAGTTCTTCTAGGGCAATACGAAAGTCGATGGGGCCGGGGAATGGCAGGTAGGCTTTTCCGGTGAGCGAGAAGTCGGCGAATAGCTCTATGGAATGGCCGACGTCGACAACGATAAGGAAGGGCGGCCACCCTTCCGACGCAGGGAGAGCCTTGGCGTAGCGCTCCGCCTGGCCGCGTGCCTTGAGCATGGCCGTGTCCCATCCGCGCGTACCGCGCACGGCGGTACCGCGCTTCATTTTTCGGGTGGGCTCCGGCGCGGCGAGTTCGAAAAGTGGCTCCTGGATTGGATTGCTGCCTTGTTTGGCTTCAAGCACGAAGCAGTTGCGCCTGTAGAGGTCGACGTAGTTGGTTGTTGTTGAGCCGTCGAGTTCCTTGTATTCGACGGCTTTGTCGATAACGTAGGTGTTCAGGCTCTCGTCAGCCTGGCTTGGCTCGGGTCGGGGCAGGTTGAGATAGTCGCAAAGCTCTGACAGAAACAAAGCATAGTTTGCCCGCTCGGATGCTGATGACTTCTGCCACCGAGGGATAAAACTCTCTTTTCCAGAAAACGTTTGCCCAGGCATTTTGCCGATGGGCCAATTGTAGTTGCGACGGCGCCGCAGCGGTGTTTGTTTCTCGCCGGAACGGGCGTTCAGTTCAAATCTTGCCAACAGCCCAAAGCGCGTTTCCAGACGTATGAGCCCCATTAGATGACGGGCGTTTTCGTCTTGCCTGTCCGGCGGGTCTCTGGTTGATTTCCTATTTCCACTCATCTGGCGACGAGGCTGTGAGGTGTGTGAGGCCCCCGGCAAACTCGTTGGAAGGTGCGGAGCATTGGCGCCGTCCCTACGGGACTCCGGATGAATTGTTGGATTCGCTGTCCCCACGTTGAAACGCGGGGCTAACAAACTTCGCGCCTACGGCGCGGGCGACGGCACCTTCTGTGGGGCGGACGCTCGCGGGAGGCTCGCATGGGGTTCGTCACATCCCATCCATCCGACGAAAAGATGTCGGATGGATGGGGCACAGTTTTAGAACGCGGCGAATGCCTCCTTATAGCGAAGGTTCCCTTATTCGGTGCGGAGGGCTTCGCTGGCGTTTACTCTGGCGGCGCGGGCGGCGGGGATGGCTGAGGCCAGGATGGCTGCGCCGATGATGACTACGGCGGAGGCTACGAAGGCTAACGGGCCGGGTTGATGGATCTCGGCTACGTATTTGCCTACGACGCGGGAGAGGATGAAGCCTACGATCAGGCCTGCCGCTACGCCTATGCCGGCCATGGCTGCGCCTTCAGATAGGACGATGGCGAGGATGTTGCGGGGAAGCGCGCCGAGGGCCATGCGGATGCCGAACTCCTTGGTGCGGCCGCTTACGGAGAAGGCGAGGACGCCGGCGACGCCGACTACCGAGATTAGAAGCGCCACGGCGGCGAATCCGCCAAAGACTACGGCGTTGAGGCGGTCGGGGGTGAGGACTTCAGCGCGAATGTCGGCGAGGGTGCTCATTTTCTCTACGGGCTGGTCGGAGTTCATCTGGTGGATGGTCTGGGAGATGAGTGGGACGAGCGAGTAGGCGTCTTGATGGGCGCGGACGAAGAGGCGGCCGTTCCAGCCTTCCTGGTAGGTGGGCAGATAGATGGTTTTGGCTGGGGCGGGGATCATGTTTTCGTCGTCGAAGTCGGGGACGACGGCGACGATGCGGCGGGGATCGTAACCGATGCCGATGAACTTCATGACGGGGTCAGTCCACTGGAGCTTGCGGTTGAGGGGATTCTGGCCAGGATAGAGTTCGTTGGCGAGGCTCTGGCTGACGATGACGACGGGCTCGGAGCCTTTCTTGTCGCCGTCGTTGAAGTCGCGGCCGGAGAGGATGGGGACGCCGAAGGTGGCGAAGAAGTTGGGCGAGATGGGGCGGAAGCTGGCGCGGTAGTCCTGGCCGTCGGGGCGGTGCGCGCCCTGGGCGGAGAAGGAGAAGGAGATGTTGAGTCCTCTTTCGTCACGCCAGGGAGTGCTGAAACCGGAAGCGACGTGCTCGACGCCGGGGAGGGCGGCGACGCGGCGTTCGATGTCTCTATAAAACAAGTCGACTTGCTCCGGGGTCTTGCCGTAGTTCATGACGGGCAGATTGATGGCGAGGACGTTAGAGGAATCGAAGGGCGGGCGGGTCTGCTCGAGGACGAAGAGGGTCTTCATGAGGACGCAAGCGCCGGCGAGGAGCAGGAAAGAGGCGGCGATTTGCGTAACGGCGAAGGCGCGGAGACGGCGGCTGCTGCCACCGGCGACGCGCGTGCCGCGACCGGAGAGTCCGCCTTGTGTGTTATTCGACGCGGGCAGGCGGGGAATGTAGGCGAGGAAGACGGCGGCGACGAGGGCGAGAGCGATGCCGAACCAGACCATACTGAAGTCGAGCGTGAGGTCGTTGGCGCGGACGGAGAAGCGCGAGGCGTAGCGGCCGAGGACATGCACCATGGGGATGGCGAGAGCGATGGCGGCGACGACGCCGGTTCCGCAAAGGACGAGGCTTTCCGCTAACAGGGAACGGCGAAGGACAGCGGTGCTTGCGCCGAGGGCGGAACGGACGGCGAGTTCGGGTTCGCGGCGGACGGTGCGGGCGAGGACGAGGTTGGCAACGTTGGAACTGGCGATGACGAAGAGCAGGCCGGACGCTGCGAAGAGGATCCAGAGGATGGTGTTGGCGCGGGCATTGATCTGGTCGTGCATGCGGGTGATGTCGATTTGATAGCGCTCTTCCGGCTTGTATTCCTCAGGATGTGCCTTGAGCATGGCCGCGTAGACGGTGTGGAGTTCGGCTCTGGCGGCATCGATGGTTGCGCCGGGGGCGAGGCGCGCGAAGACTTCAGTCATGCGGTGTGAGCGACCGGTGACCATGGTGGCGGAAAGATGGTGCGGGCTGGTGACGATGTTGGCGATGATCTCCGTGGCGACGGGGTAGGGGACGGAGGGCTCGAGGACGCCGACGATCGTTGCGCCGCGCGCGCCGCAGCAGCTCTCAAGGCGCACGGTTTTGCCGAGGACGCTGGGATCGGAATGGAGCTGGGTGCGCCAGAAGTTATAGGTGAGGACGACGGCACCTGGGGCGTTCTGGCCGTCGTCAGAGGGCCCCAAAAGGCGGCCGAGGATGGGATGCAAGCCCATAACTTCGAAGTAATGGCCATCGACGACGCCGCCCGGAATTTCGCGGGGGGTACCGAGGCCGACGATGGTGAAGTCCATCTCAGAGAAGGTGCCAAGTTCCTGGATGGATCTGAGGTTGCTGCCGATGTCCGCAATTTCGGGGACGGAGAAGGTTGCATTGGTCTGGCCGAGGCCGGGGGCGCTCTGGCGGATGTAGAGGAGGCGGTCTTCGTCGCGATTGACGAGGGGGCGGAGGAGGACGGCGCGCACGACGCTGAAGATGGCGGCGTTTGCGCCGATGCCGAGGGCCAGGGTGAGGGCGACGGTGATCCAGAGCGCGGGGACGCGCGCGAGGGAGCGGATGGCGATTTTGAAGTCGCGAAGGAATGACATGGCGGGTGGCCTCCGGAGGGGAATCCGATTGACAGTTATGTTGATATCAACTAATCTATGTGTGTGTCAAGCCCCACGGTGCTCCCGTACGAAACTACGCTTCTGGTGCGGGATTGTTGCCTTTGCCTTCATGTACAGCGGGCGGCTCGCGCGCTGGCGCGGAAGTTCGATGAGGCGTTGCGGCCGTTCGATCTTACCAATGGACAGTTTTCGCTTCTGATGTCGTTGAACCGGCCGGAGCCTCCGCCGATGGGGCCGGTGGCTGCGCTGCTGGGGATGGACCGGACGACGCTGACGGCGGCTTTGAAGCCATTGGAGCGGCGCGGGCTGGTGAAGGTGATTCCGGACCCATCGGATAAGCGAAGCCGCATTTTGCAGCTGACGAGGAAGGGACGCACACTGCTGGCGCGCGCGCTTCCGGCGTGGAAGAGCATGCATGACGAGGCGGAGAAGCTGGTGCCGAATGGGGGGGCGGAGGCGATGCGGCGGGGGTTGAAGGCGTTGTTGTGAAGAGGCGGATTGCAGATTACAGGTGACGGATGTCGCGTGCGTTGCGTTCCGTTCCGAATAAATGTTGAACTTGTTTTGTGTTGTAACTGCGCCGAGTTGCTGTTTCTGCCATAATTGCCCTCGCGAATCTGATCGCATTCTGAACTCAGATGTGGAATCTGCGGGGTGGTACGATGCTCAGGCGCACCCGTCGTTTGGCGGCAGCGTTGCTACTTTTCTTTCCGTTTGTCACGAATCTCGACGCGACAACCCGGACCGCCGTTCCGTATGTTACGCCCCAGATGATGGAACTGATCCAGGCGCATCGGCGGGTGTTGGAGCGCATGAATGCGCTTAGTAAGGACGGGAGGCCGTCGCCCCTCGACGAACCGGGGATGCCGCCGCTGCTCACGGAGGGTTGGAAACTTGCCGGCGAGTGGGCAACTGTCTGGCTTGACCTGCATCCCAATGCTTCGGCCAAACAGCTCGACAGGCTTTTTGTGGACCTTACTCCGCCGCCCCCCCATCCCAAGTACTACGACGAGAAACTGCCTGACGTTTACGCGATGGAGGGATCCGCGACTCGCATCGCGCCGGAGGTTTATGTTGTGACGGCCGTATACGGGACCGAATTGATAGGCACGAACACGGGGACCTTCTGGGTCATTTCCCGCGATCCTTCGGGTCACTTTCAGCCGCTGTGGAACATCAAGCCGCTGGCCGAGCAGCACTACGCATCGAAAGACGAAATCGGACTCTGGGCGTTTCTCGGAGCCTGCGCCTATCACTGCGGACCATTAATAATAGACAAGATCCTGCCGCTTCCCCCAACTGGAAAAGGCATGCCCCGCTTCGCTGTCAACGCCTGGCAGGCTACGAATGGCGGGACGATTGAGGCACAATTCAGCGTCTGGGAGTGGAACGGCAAGGAGGCGGCTGCGGAGCTTATCGAGTCCTATAACTATGCGGCTGACTACGGCGGAATTCGCGCCAAAGGCAATCTGGTGAGTATTACAACTAAGGAACCCACGGACACATTTTTTTCATGTGGAATGTGTCCGGAACCGCATGGCACGTGGACCTTGCTTCTGACGCCCGGCGGGACGAGAGATCTGGGTCATCGATTTCGTACGCCTGAGATTCAATGGGCCGACAAGCTATTGACTACGATCGCGGCATCAGGGGATGCATCGACAATGGCCTCTTCGGAAGTTATCGCTGAGATACGAGGCGCCATCGACAAGGAGCGCGCAAAATACCCGCCTTCGAAGGACGAAACTGAGGAAGAGAAAGAGTCCGTGTACTTTGGGATGTTCGACAAGTGCAAGATCCTCGGGCGAGGCCGGAAGGGATCTTTCTTCCTTGCCATGGACGAGGCTGAGTTTAGATTTTCCTACGAGATGCACGGAAGCCAGCCATTCTTCATCGCTGTAACTTTCAGCGAGCGATGAAGTTGCGCGAGGATTGGGCTTCCGGAATTCAGGAGCATCTTGTGGGATATGTACGCGACCCATTTTCATCTTGAGGTCTCAGATTGCCAGGGATAAAGCCCTGGCCTACCGTGCCGGAAGGCGATTATCGGATTAGGCCGACTCGCTGGTGACGGCGCGCTATGCGGTAGACTCCTGCTAATGATTCATGACGGCAAGAGCCGGAAGCTTCCCTTCGATGCGGTTGCGGCTGTGGAGCACTTGAAGGCCAGCGACGCGAAGCTGGCGCGGCTGATTGAGCGCGTGGGGGAGTTCAAATTGCGGCTGGATGAGTCGGCTACGCCGTTTGAGTCGCTGCTGGAGTCGATTCTTTATCAGCAACTGCATGGAAAGGCGGCGGCTACGATTCATGGGCGGGTGCGGGCGTTTTATGGGGGCGATCCGACGCCGCAGCTGCTGCTGGATACGCCGGAGGAACGTCTGCGGGCGTGCGGGGTTTCAGGGAACAAGATTAAGGCGTTTCGAGACTTGGCGGCGAAGACGCTGGATGGGACGGTGCCGAGCCATGCGGCGATTAATAAGCTAACTGACGCTGAGATTATTGAACGGCTGACGGCGGTGCGCGGCATTGGGGCGTGGACGGTGGAGATGCTGCTGATCTTCCGGCTGGGGCGGCCGGATGTGCTGCCGGTGACGGATTATGGTGTGCGGAAGGGGTATGCACTGACGTTTATGCGGGTGCCGAAGACACGGGCGCTGACGGCGGAGGATTTGCCGAAGGCGGATGTGATGCTGAAGCGGGCGAAGAAGTGGGCTCCGTACCGGAGTGTGGCTAGCTGGTATTTGTGGCGGGCGTGCGAGAAAAGCAGGGAATAAGGAACAGGGACTAGGGATCTGGGGACTCCTGCACGGGCATCTTGAGCGCGGTTCATTGCATCGTTCGCTGGAATCCACTCATCGCAAAGTACGCGATGAATGGTGCACAACCACCTGCGGTGGGGCAGGCGCTCGCGGGAGGCTCGCCCATGTCTGATTGGCGCCAGTCTTGGAGCGGACAGCATCTCATCAGGGTACGGGCTTAGAATGAACGGGCACGGTCTGGAAATTTTTATCTGAGAGAGTTTTTATGCCGCCCAGCAAACGTTTCATTTGCATTCATGGACATTTTTACCAGCCGCCGCGGGAGAATCCGTGGCTGGAGACGGTGGAGACGCAGGACTCGGCTGCGCCCTACCACGACTGGAACGAGCGGGTCTGCGCGGAGTGCTACGCGCCCAACGGGGCTGCGCGGATTGTGAACAACCAGAACCAGATTATGCGCATTGTGAACAACTATGCGCGGATGAGTTTCAACTTTGGGCCGACGCTGCTGAGCTGGCTGAAGGAGAACGCGCCGCGAACCTACCGGATGATTCTGGATGGGGAGCGGCGGAGCCGGAAGAGCTTCAAGGGGCACAGCTCGGCGATGGCGCAGGTTTACAACCACATCATTATGCCGCTGGCGAACCGGCGCGATCGGATTACGCAGATCCGGTGGGGGATTGCGGACTATCAATATCACTACGGCGCTC
Organism: Occallatibacter sp.; assembly: GCA_049510095.1. GTDB lineage: Bacteria > Acidobacteriota > Terriglobia > Terriglobales > Acidobacteriaceae > Telmatobacter. The sequence continues at coordinate 634 of JBEKZG010000134.1, read as the reverse complement.
CGCCGGACGGGATGTGGCTGGCGGAAACGGCCGCGGACACCGAGACGCTGGAGTTGCTGGCGCAGCATGGGATCCGGTTCACACTGCTGGCGCCGCACCAGTGCAAGCGAATTCGGCCGCTGAGGCCGAGCGGCTTCGCTGTTGCGAGTGCGGCGACGCAGAATGCAGGTGGGACGGCCCTGAATGCGGAGCTGCCATGGACGGCCACTCCGGACGCGACGGTAGACACGACGCGGCCGTACCTGATGCGGTTTCCTTCAGGTAAAGCGCTGGGAGTGTTTTTTTACGATGGGCCGACGTCACGTGCGATTGCCTTTGAAGGCCTGCTGGACTCCGGCGAGAATTTTGCGTCGCGATTGAAGGCGGGATTCAAAGAAGGAACGCAGCCGCAGCTGGTGCATGTGGCCACGGATGGAGAGTCGTACGGACATCACCACAAACATGGCGAGATGGCCCTGGCCTATGCGATACGGCTGCTGGAGCAGGACAAGACGGTCAAGCTGACAAACTACGGAAATTATCTGGCGCAGTTTCCGCCGGAGTATGAATGCGAGATTGTCGACGACACGTCGTGGAGTTGCGCCCATGGCGTGGAGCGCTGGCGCTCGAATTGCGGTTGCAGCAGTGGAAGGCC
>JBEKZG010000133.1:0-8381 GCA_049510095.1 Occallatibacter sp. | reverse complement strand
GGGTCCGGCGTAGGGCAGATACACGCCGCCACGACGAACACGATCAGAATGGCATAACGGATGTTGTTCCAGAGGAACTTCGGGCTCACGATGCCGAACATGGCCAGGAAGAAGATGAGTATGGGCATTTCAAAGCTGATGCCCAGGCCCAGAATGATGGACAAAAAGAAGCTGGAATACTCCTCGATGGTGACCATGGGCTCGAAGTTTCTGCCGAAGTCCACGATGAGGATTTTGAGCGCGCCCGGCAGGACCCAGAAGTAGCCGAAGGAAGCGCCGGCCAGAAACAGGCCTACAGTGGCGGTCATGAAAGGCACAACGAACCGCCGTTCGTTCTTGTAAAGCCCGGGCGCAATGAACAGCCATACCTGATAGAGGATGAAGGGCGAGGCGAGGATCGCTCCCCCGATGAGCGAAACCTGGAGGTAGATGTTCAGGGCGTCCATGGGATGCGTGAAGACGAGCTTCTTGTGGATGCTGTCGAGCGGGGCCTGCACCAGCGCGAAAAGCTTCTCATGGAAGATGTAAGCGACTATGAAGCCCGCACCCAGATAAAGCGCCGAATGAACGATGCGGCGGCGCAGTTCGTCCAGGTGCTCCATCAGGCTCATGCCGGGGAGTTCCGCGCGCTCGGTGACCGCCGCCCGCGCCTTGCCGATTGCGTCCGCTGCGTCAACCATGGGCGTGCTCTGATTCCGCGGCCGGTTCTTCGGCGGGGTTCTCCGGCGTGACGTCAACGTCCGCGGTGGTTTGTTTCTCAGCCGCCCTGGCGTGCGCTGTGTGGCTGTTGGGCCGCGATGCGAGCACCTGCTCGCCGGTTGAAGGGGGTTGAATGCAGGGATGCGTTTCTAAGGCCGGGGGCTCAGAGGTCGGCGCTGCTAGGGAAGGAACGACGCCATCGTCAGGGTAAGCATCCGTATGGGCATCCGGATAGACGGTGTCTGCGGTTGCGGAGGAGATTTCTGTTTCGCTCAGCGGCGAGTCCGATGAGGAAGGAAGCAAAGGCGCCATTGCTTCAGTTGGGGAGAGCTTTGGCGTGGTTGTGGCGGCCGCAAGGGCCTTGATCCGTTCCTCCTCCTTTTTGCGCCGCTCCGCTTCCTCGGCGTTGCGCAACTCCTCTTCCATCTGGAATTTGAAGTCGTTGGAGGCTTTGCGAAACTCGTACATGAGCTTGCCGATCTGGCGGCCGATCTGCGGCAGACGGCGCGGCCCGAAGACCACGAGCGCCATGACCATAAGGATCAGCGAATCGGCCATGCCTATGTTGGCCGTCTCAATTGTCGGCGGGATTCCCATCGTGAGCAATGATACCTTTCCGTGCTGGACGGTCACAAACGGAACGGTTCGGCACCGCTTCCGGTTTCGCTCGGATTCGGGCTCACCAGTTATAGCCTCCGGACGGCGGCGGCCAGGATGAGAGAAGCTGCCGCAGCAGGACGATGCGGCCGAAGTGGTAGGCGTTGTGCGCGCCCAGGCTTTCGAGTTGCTCACGCACGGTCATGGTCCGCGTTGGCTCGCCGGGGCGCGATGGGCAGCGGACTTCGACGTCGAGATGATTTGTGTCCCGCGCTGCTTCGGCGGCCAGCCGGTTGCCGCGGAAAAACCGCTCGCACAACTGCCCCCAATACTCGCGTTCGGCGTCGAGAACTGTAGGAAATCCGTCCGACGGGCTTGCGGGAAAGGGCGTTTCGACACCGGCAATCCAGTCCAGGGTTACCTGCTGCCAGAAGGCGATGTGCCACAGCTCCTCATAGATGGAGTGCGGGGCGCCTGCCGGCTTTTGATGAGCCAGTTCCTGCGATAGAGCCTCGAGAATATGAGCAGGCGCGGTGTGCGCGCTGTTGCCGCTAAGCACTTCAACCAGTTCACTCATTTTGACTCCTCTTGAACTTCTTCGATTTCCGAAGGTTATCGGATGCGCATCCCAGTGTTGCGGTTGAGTTAAAATAACTTCAGTTGGATTTGTTGCCACAGCTTGAGGAGGGGCTCCGGGCTTTCGGAGCTTTCCGGCCTCACGCGGCATCCAACGAACGAGTTGGGCTGCAACATCCCCGTGGGTTCGGGCTTTTCGGATCATCCGGCAAACAGGCCTGTGCTTTCGGAAATACGAACGCATCCACTGTAGCCCCGATTGCTTTCAACATCCCCGTTCGGCATTCCTTATTGGACTGGCTGGACTGAAGGCGGAATAGAGTGAACCTGGTTATTGACGATCCGACGGCGGCATTGTTCGCCGAAGACGGCGACAGTTGCAGTCTTGAAAACTACCTTGCGCTTCCCGACCACACCATGGATGACCGCATTGCGGCGGCGCGCGCGCGGCTCGGCAGAACTACCATCCTGCTGGGCCACCACTACCAACGCGACGAGGTGATCCGCTTTGCGGACTTTACGGGCGACAGCTACAAGCTCTCGAAAATCGCAGCGGAGACCGACGCCAGGTACATTATCTTTTGCGGCGTGCACTTCATGGCCGAGAGCGCGGACGTGCTGGGCCGGGATGGACAGCAGGTGATTTTACCTGACCTGAATGCCGGCTGCTCGATGGCCGATATGGCGGAGATTTCGCAGGTGGAGGCTTGTTGGGAAGCGCTCGAGCGTATGGGGCTGGCGGAGGATATGATTCCCCTGACCTACATGAATTCCACCGCGGCCATCAAGGCGTTTTGTGGCCAGCATGGCGGGCTGGTCTGCACCTCGTCCAACGCACGCGCGGCTTTTGAGTGGGCGTTTGCGCGGCGTAAGCGCATACTGTTTTTGCCGGACCAGCACCTGGGGCGCAACACCGGGTATGCCATGGGCATTTCGCTGACGGAGATGGCGGTTTGGGATCCGTGGGCGGTCCAGATCGGCCCGATTCAGGGCGGGCAAACTAAGGATCATTTGTCGGCCAGCCGCATCCTGCTTTGGAAGGGCCATTGCGCCGTGCACCAGCGCTTTCTTCCTGGGCATGTGGATCAAGTGCGCGCAAAGTATCCCGGTATTCAGGTGATTGTGCATCCCGAGTGCCGCTGGGAGGTTTGCCAGAAGGCCGATGCGCTGGGGTCGACGGAGCGGCTGATCAAGATTGTTGAGGACGCGCCGGCTGGGACGATGTTTGCGATCGGCACGGAGATTCACCTGGTCAATCGCATGGCGCGGCGGTTTGCCGGCGAGGGGAAGCGCATTATTACGCTCGACGATACCGGCTGCCTGTGCACCACGATGTACCGCATCAGCCCGCAGCATCTTGCATGGGCTCTGGAGAACCTGGTGGAGGGGCGCGTTGTGAATCGCATCCAGGTGCGGCCGGGCGTGAAGCACTGGGCTAAGGTGGCGCTGGGCCGGATGCTGGAAACGCAGGGAACAGGGATTAGAGAATAGGGAAAGGCCGCCAAGAGGCTTGATGATCGAGAACAATTCTCAGTTCTTCTCTACGCTGAAATCACTGGTCGACGCTTGGTGCGACCGAAGATGCTTGAGTGCTCTTCGCCGCATCCTGGTCGCATATCCCATGTTGTCAGGGCTGACGGACGAGTGGGGTGAACTGACAATCGCGCTCGAAAATGTGAGAGCCTTTGCGGGCGATCAAATCACCGAATCGGATCTTCAACAAGTTGGGGACGCCATCGCCTTTGGGCGCAAGGTGGTGGGTGCTTCTGAACAAGGAATTAAGGAATAACTGCCTCTGCTTGTCTGCCACTTATTGGGCATTGCTCCGAATTCATTCCGTCGTATCCTAGCATCAAGGCATTTGCTTATGAAAACTTTCACCCTCGAAGAAGCGCAGTCACTGCTCCCGGTCCTGGAATCGCTGCTGAGGCGCGCGGTTGAAGGCCGGGAGTCGGCGGAGGAAGCCGAATCCGGTCTCACCGAAATCGCTCGCCAGATTCATCTTTCCGGCGGCATGATGGTCGACTTGGCCAAGGTGACCCGGTTGCGCGCCGAGGTGGAGAGCCATCTGCAGCGTGCACGTGAGAGCATTGCGGAGATAGATTCGATTGGTGTGCAGGTGAAAGATATCGAAGCCGGACTGCTCGATTTTCCGTGCCGGATGGACGATCAGATCGTTCTGCTTTGCTGGCGCGTGGGCGAGCCAGCGATTGAGCATTGGCACCCGGTTGATTCCGGATTTCAGAGTCGCAAGCCGATCGACGAGCGGTTCCGTCGGCGGTCCACTTCTTCCGGCGGGCGGCCTAACTGAGGTCGACCTCGGATAGGGTCGACCGAAAACCTCGTCAGCAATCGGATTTAAACGTGAAACACAAAGGGCCTGCCCGCGAGTCGTGCTGTGATCACAAATAGGTAGTGGTCGCCTCGGGCGAATAATACTCCTCCGGATGTGTAGGGTTCACGCGAATTGAGAAAGTTTCGTCTTCCTTAGCGTCGTACAGCGAAGAACCGTCGTTTACCGTGATGCAGCCATATTGAAGTTCACCCTGACTGTCTGTATAGGCAAATGTCACGTCTGCAAGCTTGCGAGGAAACTCGTACCTCTCGTATGAAGGTTCCTCGAACGGCTTGACCGAGCGCACAGTTGCCTGCACCTCTGGCCATCGATCGACGCCGCGCATCTTCAACAAGAACTCTTTCAGCATGACGCCAGCAGTATAACCTGTTGCTGTCCATGTATATTTCCGAGCACGAAGTCCGCGCTGTTCTTACCTACGAAGCCTTGATTCCCGCCATTCGGCAGGCGCTGATCGACTATTCCGCCGGCCTTGTGGACCAGCCGGCGCGGATGGTTCTGCGCGCGGGGAATGCCGATGGATTGCGCAACGGGTGGTTTGCGCTGATGCCGGTGATTGCCGGTGACGTGATGGGTGTAAAGACCGTCACCTTTTATCCGGGCAATGCGGAACTGGGCCTGCACACGCATATGGCGGTCATCGAGCTGCTACAGCGCTCGACGGGCGAGCCGCTGGCCGTGATGGACGGCCGCGTGATAACGGAGATGCGTACCGCGGCGGTGTCTGCCGCAGCCCTGTCCGCGCTTGCCCCGGCCAATGCAACGAGTCTGGGCATTCTGGGTTCAGGGGTACAGGCGCGGTCGCATGCTCAGGCGTTCAAGCTGGTGCGGCCGGGACTGACAGACATTCGCGTTTGGAGCCGGACCCCCGCCCATGCTGAACAGTTTGCCGGGGAAGTGGGCGCGCGCGTTGTCCCGATTGAAGAAGCCGCGGCAGCCGATGTGGTGCTGACCGTGACTTCTTCGCCGGTACCTATTCTGAAAGGAAGCTGGCTCGGGTCCGAGGCGCTGGTGCTGGCCGTCGGAGCAACCGGCGCGACTTTGCGTGAACTGGACGACGAAGTGATGCAATCAAGTTACATCGTGGCCGAGTCCCGCTCCTGCGCAGAGCGCGAATCCGGAGATGTCCGGCTCTCCGGGGTGAAAGTGGATGCGGAGATCGGCGAAATTCTCTCGGGCGCCGCATCCGCGCCCACTGGCCGCCGCATCGTCTTCAAGTCTGTGGGGATGGCGATCGAAGACCTGGTGGGGGCGAAGCTCGTCTGGCAGGCGTGCCCAAATAAATCCTGATGCAAGCGAGCCTCATGCAACGCGCAGGAACGTGCTGAAGTTGCTTGACTTAGAGGATCTACTCGGATCCTGTCCGTCTTGCTATGTGAGACGTCGGCTCGAAGAGCGCGACCATGCATGTGCCCGAACATCAAAGAAAGTGTACGAGGCGCGTTGATCGCCTCCGTTTGAAAGCTTCACGGAGATGCGATCTATTTCTTAGCATCGCCTCTCGTAAAGGAGAAATTTCCATGAAGCATGAATTCGCAGTAGCCTCTTCATCAGCGGTTTTAACGATGGCGCTCTTCCTCTCGGCGGCCGTCATGGCGCCGAGCAGTTCCTTCGCACAAACCGGAGATAGCCATGCGGCGGACGTGGTGTCCGCGCAGGGCGCGCTCGCAGACACCCTCGACAGCAGCAAGACCAAGCCGGGCGATCCGGTTCGCGTCACTCTCAGCAACAAAGTCAGGTTGACAAACGGGACAGAGCTGCCCGCCGGAACCGCGATCATCGGCGTGGTTTCAACCGACGATATGCAGCTTAAAGGAACGACCACGCTTGCACTGCGGTTCACCAAGGCGGAAACAAAGGGTGGCCAGGTGGTTCCGATCAAGGCCACCATTGTGGGGATTTTCCCGCCGGAAAGCGAAGACATTTCAGGGCGTCCCATCACTCCAGGCGATGAGGAGACGGGCAGCTTACCCCAGCATCCTGACAGCGTAGATGAGCTCGGCGCTCTGCCTGGGGTGGACTTGCACAGCAAAGTTTCCAGCAGCAATTCGGGCGTTCTTGTGACCACTTCAAAACACGATGTGAAGCTGAAGCGGGGAAGTGAGATCGCGTTCACAGTTGCAGCGCAGGCAGATTGAGCGAAACCGTCCACGGCCATGGCGGCAGCAGTGACTTTGCCGTCGTTTTTTGAATGACTGCGAGAAGAAATTACCTCAAGAGGCGCAGGGTCCAGCACGTGGACGATTGCGTCTTTTGTGTTTCTGAACATAGACCCAATGAGCGATTTCCGGTTTCATGCGTCCTTTGGTAGGGCGTCCTTTGACCGGGCATAGGCCTGCGAATGCCCGCGTCCGTCCAACCAAGTGAACAGACAGAGTTCGACTGGAAGCGATACCCTTGAAACTGGAACAATCGGAAGAGCTTGAAATCCGAAGAGGTTGAAAAAGGAGCGGGAATGAAATCTGGATTCAGGGCACGGCTGTTTTGTGGAGCCCCGCTCTGTTTGCGCGTTTTGAGCATCGCTGTTTTGGGAATGGGGCTCCTGGGGTGCGGCTTTCTGGCCGGTTGCAAGAACTTCTGGGCAGCTCCGGCCGGCAGCTCCGGCTTTACGCTTGCCAACGGCGGCAACATCACGGTGACCGCGGGCGCGACCAGCGGCAACACCTCGCAAATCACTGTGACGCCGGAGAACTCGTTCACAGGGACGGTCAACCTGACTTGCGCGGTCACCACTAGTCTTTCCAGTCCCACCAGTCCGGTCACGTGCAGCCTGTCTCCCACTTCGGTTTCGATCAGCGGCACAACGGCGGAAACGGCCGCGGTGACAGCGGTGACCACACCCACCACCACTTCGGGAACTTACAACATTACGGTTACGGGCGCCTCGAGCGGCTATTCGTCGGAGACCACGACGGTATGCGTTGCGGTAGGTAGTTCGGCGAGTTGCAGCGGCTCGTCCGGCGGAGGCGGTGGCAGCGGTAACAGCGGAGTCTTTTATGTGCTGAACCAGACGACAGACCAGGTGGTCGCCCTCAGTATTTCTTCGGGCCAGCAGCTGAATACGATCGGAGCCTATACGCTGCCTGCCCCGCTGCCCTACGCCTTGGCCGTAGCCCCGAACGGCCAATTTCTGTATGTGAGCACGGCCGACGGCATCTATCTCTATTCCGTTGGATCGAACGGCGCGCTGACCCAGGGGAACGGCGGTACGCGCATATCCGGTGATCCGGCCACTGCGATGCAGGTTGACGCCACCAACTCCTGGCTGGTGGAAGCTATCTCCGGCACGAACGAACTCTTCGCCATTGCCATCAACTCCAGTACCGGCGTGCTTGCTGCCGCCAATGAAACGGAGCAACCGTTCTCAGGCGGCTTGCCCGCCACCACCCCGACGCAGTTGGCCATCTCTCCCAATGATTCCAGTTCGTGCACCAATTGCTATGTTTTTGTGGCTATGGGCGCGGGGGGCACCGAATTGGTTCACTTTAACCCCAGCAGTGCCAACCCCTTCGGGACCTTCGGACATATTAGCGTGCTGCAATCCGCAGGCGGCGACAATACAGTGGCCGTGGACCCGCAAAACCGGCTGCTCTATGTCGGCGAGTCCGATGCGCTTCCATCCGCTAGCCAACCCGGAGGCCTGCGTGTCTTCACGATTGGGGCAACCAACGTCCCCGAGATCGGCGGCTCACCGTACAACAGCGGGGGAACGGGACCGTCTTCCATTCTGCCCACCGCGGACGGCAATTATGTGTTTGTCGCCAATAAAGCGGTGAGCGGTACCTCGAATGACAACATTGCAGGATTCTCGGTTACCTCTTCGTCGCTGACTTCGACCGGCAGCGCCACAGGCGCCGGGCCTACCGGCCCGATCAGCGTGGCGGAGGACTCGACGCACGGCTTCGTCCTGGCAGTTGACCTTGCGGGCAATCCCGACCTTCAGGCTTACACCTTGATCTCGGGCACCCTGACCTCCACCCTTACCGGTGCCACGGGAACCGATCCGGTGGGGGCTATTGGGATTGCGGCGGCGCCAGCCGCGCAGTAAGAACAGAGTTGTCAGTGGTCAGGAATGCCTGCTGGGCGCGATGAGCCGCTCCCTGCCGGTGGCACACGAGTGGAAATTCACAGATGTTTGCCTCGGGCGGGTCAC
>JBEKZG010000132.1:0-8398 GCA_049510095.1 Occallatibacter sp. | reverse complement strand
AGACCGGTCCTCAAAAGGAGCAATCAAAAAATGGGTCATTCACCCGCCATGCCTTCGCCGGTCGCATTGCCCGGCGTCTCCAAGATTGTCGCCATCGGTTCCGGCAAAGGCGGGGTCGGCAAGACCACTGTCGCCGTGAACCTTGCCATTGCGCTCTCGCGGCTCGGCCAGCGCGTCGGCCTGATTGATGCCGACATCTATGGCCCCAATGTTCCGCTGATGATGGGCTCAAGCCAGCAGCCCAAAGTCGGTCCCGGCAACGTCATCGAGCCGAACCTGACGCATGGCGTCAAGACCGTCTCCATCGGCTACATTTCGCCCGGCGACAAGCCGCTGGTGATGCGCGGGCCCATGCTGCACCAGATCATCCGCCAGTTCCTGCAGCAGGTGGATTGGGGCGAGCTCGACTACCTTATTGTCGATCTCCCGCCCGGCACAGGCGACGTGGTCATCTCGCTTGTCCAGACCGTCCCGCTTACCGGCGCGGTGGTCGTTTCCACGCCCAGCGATGTCAGCCTGGAAGACGCGCGCAAGGCGCTGCAGATGTTTGCGCAAGTCAATGTGGAAGTCCTTGGCATCGTCGAAAATATGAGCCACTTCACCTGTCCGCATTGCCATCATGAGATCGACATCTTCTCACGTGGCGGCGCGGAGCGGACTGCGAAGCAATTCAACATTCCCTTTCTCGGATCGGTCGAACTGATTCCCGCCATCCGCGAAGGCGGCGACCGCGGGCTGCCCGTCGCGCTGGCCGGGCCGAAGAGCCCCCAGGCCGCGGAGTTCTACGCCATTGCGCAAAAACTGACCGAACGAGCCGAAGCCGCCGCAGCCGCCGCTACGGATGTGATTGAGATCAGCTAAGTCCATTGCGGGACAGAAAGAAGCAGAGCATTACCGTGACCGAAGGCATTCTGATTCGCCCACTGCGCTCGTGCGATTTCGAGCAGTGGAAGTCTCTGTGGGACGGCTACAACGCCTTTTACGGCCGGAAGGATGAGACCGCGCTGCCGGACGCAATCACAGCGATGATTTGGTCCCGGCTGTTTGACTCGTATGAGCCCGTCCATGCGCTGGTCGTTGAGCAAGAAGGCCTGCTGCTCGGTCTTGCGCACTTCATCTTTCATCGCAGTACCATTTCCATTGCGCCAACATGCTATCTTCAGGACCTTTTCACACTCGAGTCCGCTCGAGGCAAGGGCGTGGGACGCGCACTGATTGAAGAGGTATTCCGGCGCGCGCAGCAGGCAGGTTCCAGCCGTGTTTACTGGCACACGCATGAGACCAATGAGACTGCGAGGAAGCTATACGACAAGGTCGCGGAGAATTCGGGATTTATTGTTTATCGTAAGAGCTTCTGAGTTCGATCGTAGCCAAGGCCCTATCAAAAAAAGAGAGCGTGACCCTGCGGTCCGCTCTCTTTTTTCCTATTGGGCTCTTTCAACCTAGCGCCAGTGCCCTTCGCGCAGTTCCCAGTGATCGTGTACGCGAACCCAGCGGTGAGCAACCCAGTGCGCGCCAGGATGTGGCGGACGATCGTAGTGGCCGCCGACCCAGACGTAGTGGTCGCCATCCCAGCGGTGATACCCGGAAACCCAAACAAAGCCCGGCTCAGGGGGCGGGCCGGGATGTTCGACAACCACGGCCGGCGGCGCCACTCGAACGACAACCTGTGCCATCGAGGCCACAGGCGCCAGTGATAGAGCAAGCAATGCTGCAAGTGCGAATTTCTTCATGGTGAATCAATTCCTCCAGTGTTTGCGGGCTTGCGGAACCCCTTGCTCTGTTCCGCCCCGTTGAAGTGTTCAACAGTTCGCCGGCGAAATAGTTGCGCTTGAGGCTCCCTCTCTACCGTAATGCAGCATCAGTCAAGAAGCGGCCAGAGCCCATCGATTGATATTAAGATGCATCGAGCACTTTAGGAGTGGTCCGCCGAGCCTGTGGAATTATCGCGCGTCGCTATCAGGCGAGACTCAAAGCCGTACAAAGCAAAAAAGAGCGGAGCCGAAGCCCCACTCTTTTTGTTTGGAACCTGTTGCAACCTACCGCCAGTGACCTTCGACCAGCACCCACTGCCCGTGCCTGTGGACCCAGTGGTGCGGAGCCCAGCGTTGTCCTTCGCGCGGCGGACGATCGTAGTGGCCCGGCTGCCAGACGTAGTGATCGCCCTGGTACTGGTGATAGCCGGCGATCCACACATATCCGCGATCGGGAGGTGGCCCGGGAGTCTCAACAACGGGAGCCGGTGGCCCGACGCGGATCACAACCTGTGCAATGGAAGCCACAGGACACAAGGTGAGAGCGAACAGCACTGCAAGTGCAATCTTCTTGATCAAGAATCCTCCAACGGACAAGCGGGACACTCAAAGGGCTGCCGCAGTCATATCCCTTGTAACATCTACGACTCAAGGAAGAATGCGCTGAATTGCTCAGATTATATGGTTAATCCCGATACGGCTGCGTCGATCTCTTCCGTCAGCAATTCCGCCGCAGTCACGCAGGCGGCGCGGTCCACGTCGCGATGCGTTACCAGCCGGATCGCATCGCGCCCCACGGCGCTGATCAGCACGCCGCGATCTTTCAGCCGTTCCTGAAGCTCGCGTGCAACAAGCCCTTCATTCAGCTTGAAGATCACGATGTTGGTCTCCACCGCATCCAGATCGATAGTCACACCCTCCATGTGAGCAAGCGCTTCAGCCAGCAGCCGTGCATTGGCGTGGTCCTCATGCAGCCGTTGCGGCCCCTGCTCCAGCGCAATCAGCCCCGCTGCCGCCAGCACGCCCGCCTGCCGCATTCCGCCGCCCAATGCTTTGCGGTAGATCCGCGCCCGCTCGATCAGTTCATCCGATCCCACCAGCATTGACCCCACCGGTGCGCCCAATCCTTTCGACAGGCAAAACATCACCGTGTCGAATCCGCGTGTCAGATCCTGCACATGGACGCCGAGAGCCGTAGCCGCATTGAAGATTCGGGCTCCATCCAGGTGGACCGGGAGTTTGCGATCCTTCGCATTTTCCCAAATCTCTTCAAGCACCTCGACAGGCGTACAACTGCCACCGGCAAGGTTGGCCGTGTTCTCAATCTCGATAAGCCCTGTTGCGGCGCGAAATCCCTTCCAGTGGAAAATCACCGGCTCAATATGCTTCCACGTAAGGATGCCGCGCTCGGCGTGAACGGCGCGTATCAGGCAGCCTGAAAAGACCGCGGCCGTGGCCATCTCCCAATCCAGAATGTGGGCGCGCGACTCGGCAATCACCTCTTGCCCTGGCTGCGTGTGCAGACGAATGGCAATCTGGTTGCCCATGCTGCCCGTCGGCACAAACAGCGCCGCCTCGCGGCCCAAGGTCTCCGCCGCACGTTTCTCCAGCAGGTTCACCGTGGGGTCTTCGCCATAGACGTCGTCGCCCACTTCAGCCGCGGCCATTGCCGCTCGCATCTCCGGCGTAGGCCGCGTTACTGTGTCCGAACGCAGATCGATAAGTTCAGCCAATGCTCTTTTCCATCCTTCCTATGTCCGTAAGGCAAACTCGTGCCCATCACCAGACGTGGCAGGCATTCACCGGCATCATTGGCTGCCCTGTTTTGCATCCGAACGCTTTGCCGAATTCCGGCATATTCTGCACCACGCCAATGATTCGAAACTTCTCTGGCGAGTGAGGATCGGTTTGCACCTGCAGCCGGAGCATCTCAGGACGAGTGCTCCCACACCAGTTCTGTCCGAATGAAAGGAAGAACTCCTGGGCGCTCGTGAAGCCGTTCGCGTCCTTCGCGTTCGGGTCGATGCCCTTCCGCTGCGCGTCCGCCAGAAATGCCATGTACGCCAAACGCAACCCGCCGTTGTCAGCCGTATTCTCGCCCAGCGTCAGCTTGCCGTTCAGCTTCAGATCGTCGATCGCGGTAAAGCCGCCATACTCCTTCACTTCGCAGTCCGTCATTGCGTCGAACTTCTTGCCGTCATCCGCGGTCCACCACTCGGCGAGATTGCCGTTCCCATCGAACTGCCGGCCCTGATCGTCGAACCCATGCGTCAGTTCGTGCCCCATTACAGCGCCGATGTGACCGTAGTTTTCCGCGTCCGGCGCCTTCGGGTCGAAGAACGGGGATTGCAGGATTCCAGCCGGAAAATTGATGTCGTTCATGCTGTCGTTGTAGTACGCATTAATGGTCGGCGGCGACATGCCCCATTCTCCGCGATCCACCGGCTTGCCGATTTTGGCCAACTGCCTGCGATTCTCAAACACCACCGACCGCAGGGCATTGCCCAGTGCGTCGCCGCGCACCACTTCAAGCTTTGAGTAATCCCTGAAGTGATCGGGATAGCCAATCTTGTCCGCGACCATATGCAGCTTCTCGCGCGCCTTGGCCTTGGTCTCTTCGCTCATCCATGCCAGCGTGCCAATGTTTCTGTCCATCGCGGCTTCAATGTCGTGGATCATCTGCACTGTTTTTTGCTTGCTCTCTGGTGGGAAATTCGCTTTCACGTATACTTCGCCCAGCGCTTCGCCAAGCGCTCCATCCGTTGCCGACACGCAGCGCTTCCAGCGGACTTCCTGCTCCGGGGTTCCGCTCAGGTCGCGGCCATTGAAATCGAAATCTTCTTCGTCCAGCGCCGCGGGCAGTGCGGTGCTCGGCATTCCGTTGATGAGCTGCCAGCGCAGGTACGCCTTGATCGTTTCCAGGTCCGTGGACCCAAGCAGCGCATTCAATCCCTTGAAGAAATCAGGAATCGCGACGTTCAGTTCGCTCACACCCGGCGTGCCCACAGCATCAAAGAATCCCTTCCACTCAATCTGAGGCATCAGTTTGGCTAGATCCGCTGCCGTCATCGGATGGTAGACATTCTTCGGGTCGCGGCGCGAGGTGATATCCATAGAGACTTTTGCTAGCGCCGTTTCCAAGTCCATGATTTTCTTAGCGTCGCTCGCTGTCTGCGCGTCCGGTTCGCCGGTGAGCTTCAGCATCTTGGTTACATGCTCGACATACTGCTTCCTTGTTTTTTCCGCGGCGTCGCCGCTTCGCAAATAGTAGTCGCGCTCCGGCAATCCAAGGCCGCCCTGGTCTACCGCTGCACTTTGTTTGCGCGCATCCTTGAAGTCCTGCTGCTCTCCGAAGCCGAAGAACGCGTTCACATTGATCAGCTGGTCGTGGGCCAACAAGCCGGTCAACTCGCTTTTGTTCTTGAGTGCCGCAATGCGGTCGAATTCCGCTTGCAGGGGTTTCAGCCCTGCCGCCTGAATCACATCCTTGTTCATGCAGGTTGCATAGTAATCGCCGATCTTCTGCTCGTTCGGCGTGCGTGATGGATTGTCGGCCTGCACTTTCTCCAGGAGCGCATGCAGCTCAACCTGCGTGTAGTCGTACATGATGTAGAACGTGCCATAGCCCGGCTTATCCGCTGGAATCGGATACAGTTTGGAGAAGTTTCCGCAGGAGTACTGCGCAAAATCCACGCACGGGTCGGCCGTCTTGTCCATGAATCGCGTATCCAGCGCAGGTGGCAGTTGAATTTCCTTGTCAGCCACAGCCGCCGGCTTGTCTTGCGCGCTCGCTGAAGAACCGGACATCGCCAACTGAGCTGCAAATAATGCGCACACTGCAATGAATCCTGCGAATTTTCTCATCGATTCCAACGGCCTCCCTGGATTCTCCCGCGATCTGATCGCTAACAATTTATAACTGACGACTGATAACTGATAACAGCTCTTACGGTATCTGAGCCATGGGCAGTTCCATCACCGGCGTCCGCTTTCCGTTGGTTACTGAAATGGCCCACAGCCCGTGAAAGTTCTCCCGCAGGGCAGGTTGCGCCTTCAGAAACGCACTCAGAACCGCGGTGGCTTCCGTGCGCACCGCCGCCGGGTCTGTGACCCCGGTGGACTCATAGATCACCGCGAGATCGGCCTGGTGCAGAGAAGGGTCAAGCCGCACCGCATCGATCTTCCAGCTTCGATCTCCGGCCGGAACCGTATAAGGAAATGCCTCCTGCGGCGAGTTTCCGGTTGCGCTTTTCACCTGCGCCTGTTCCTGCGTAAGCTTTTCCAGGTTCGGCGAAGAAATGAAATCGACCGGCACTGAGAGATATCGCGCGGCCTCGTAGCTGTACCATGCGCTCCAGGCATCGGAGCGGGGCTGGTCCGCCCTGGCCAGTTCGCGGGCTCTCGTCCAATACCAGACTCCGTCATGCCCGTCCAGAATCCCCTGCCGAATACTCAGTCCAGCCAGCTTCCATCCCGCATCGGCGCCCGTTCCGCTCCAGGCCAGGACCAGCCCCAGTTGCCCCCCCAGCGGCGCACCCGCGGCATCCGCCAGCACAACCGCGAACCGGCCCGGTGGCAGCGCCCGCATGTTCATGGTCACGGTCAGCGATCCCGTTGCATTGGAGCAAAAAAACTGTGTGTCGGCCGGCGCCGTAAGCATTGTCGCGTCCAGCAGATACAGATTCCGGAGTTGCACCTGCCCGCCCTTGACCAACGGCGCGGCCAGTTCGACGGCTTCGCGGATTCCGTCCCACTCCGGCGCCTCGGCCGGCAGCAAGGCCGCGTGCAGCGTGGCCTCGTCTTGTTGCATCGCGGCGGCGGCCAACCGTCCTCCGGCAGCAACTAGCGCATCGCGGTCCAGCGACAACATTGCCGCCTGCGTGGTGCAGCTTGCGCCGTAAACAGCCATCGGCGGCGCCAGCAAAACCGCAGCGGCCCAACCCCTCCAGCAGAGACGCATCTCTCGGACATCCTCTCCGGCCACGAAACTCTTGATGAGCGTCCGCGGGCCACTGTTAGTCTAGTACAGTGGAGCGGCAGCGGATTTGTCGCGGTCTGAGCGAACAGACGCAGCACCAGAACAAAGGTTCCACGGGCCGGGGAGCCCAATTCATGCGCACAATCATTCCGTTTCACGCATCCATCTCGCGGAACCGGATCGAAGGGCAGCATTCGCCGGCCTGTGCGACGAATTTGCGTCCGTTTCTGACTATGGCCTTCCTGGGCGTTCCCTTATTTCTTGCGACTTGTTCGCTTGCTGCGCAGACGTCACCTTCCACACCCGCCGCTCAGTCTGTCCAAAGACCGGTTCCCACCCATGTCCGTACCGGGACGGTCCATCCACAAACCTCGCCTGTTGAGCAGGTTACAACGCCACAAGCGCCCCCGGTGCCCGAAACACCAAAATGGCCCGTCAATCAGAAGCCAGACCCCGCGTCTGTCGTCTGGGACAGCCACGGCCTCCGCATCGATGCGGCAAACTCAAGCCTGCAGCAGATTCTCGACGACATCTCCACGACGACCGGCGCAAAAGTGGAAGGCATGGACAAGGATGAGCGTGTTTTTGGTTCTTACGGCCCCGGACAGGCGCGCGATGTGCTCTCGCAGCTGCTTGAGGGCTCCGGCTATAACATTCTGATGATTGGCGACCAGGGCCAGGGAACACCGCGGCAGATTGTGCTCACCGTCCGCACTTCGGGCGGTCCGACGCAAGCCAGAACCAACCTCACCGCCGACGACGATTCTGACGACGAGCAGCCCCAACAACAGGACGCACCGCCCGGTCGCACCAACTTCCCGCGCGGGCCAACGCCGCAGCAAATGGAAATGCAGCGTGAACAGATGCGTATGCGGCAACAGCAACAACAAGGCGAGCAGACGGGTCAGCCGAATCAACCGAACCCGCCACCCAATTAGTCGTCGGTAGACGACCCGCAGCAATAGCACAATCGACAAAAAAAGCGCCCGCACTGAAAGTGGAGAAGTGAAACGCAAGCCCGTAAGTGTCAAGATGTTACTGACAATTGAAATCCAACAACTAATACCTGTCTCTTACGATGCGCTCGCCACTTCAGTGCTGGCTTTAGCGGGCACGCGCTGCGCCCGCGGACGCATCAGCCCAAAACACAAACGAAGAACCCAGTAAGCGGAAAGGATTCCAAACCCCATCGCTCCGATCGACGCGCATATCAACATCGCAAGATTCAGCAAATCCGTCATCATCCCGCCTTGCTTCACTCAAATGGGGTTTGCAACAAGCGCAGTTCCTACCGCTATGATGCTTATCGGCACAACCGCGTATTCGTCTCTGCGATTGTCGCAGAAATCTCCTTCGCGTTGACCCTTGATTCTATTGACCAATAGAATACCCCCAGGACGTTTCAATACTGTGACTGACCTCACACCACTCGTGAATCCGCTCCGGCAAGAGCTTCCCTATTGGTTCCAGCTAAAAGCATTGACCCGATCATGCCCATAACACACATCTCGGTGCGTGGCGCGCGCCAGCACAACCTGCGCGACATCAGCGTGCGCATTCCGCGCAATACGCTCACAGTGGTGACCGGCCTCTCCGGCTCGGGGAAAAGTTCCCTTGCTTTCGATACGATTTACGCCGAAGGCCAGCGCCGCTATGTGGAAACGCT
>JBEKZG010000131.1:0-8451 GCA_049510095.1 Occallatibacter sp. | reverse complement strand
CATTTTCCGCGCGCAGACGATCGAGTAACAGGCGGCGTTCGGGAGCGGCGAGAGCCCGGAAAACTTTGTCTAGGTCTGCGGGCATGGGAATGATAATAGGCAACCATTTGGTTGCATGTCAAGTGAGAATGATAGATTCTCCTGCGCTTTGCTCCAATCGAGCTTCCGGCGCGGTGCGCGGTTTACTTGTGATATGTTTTTTGTGTCCATTCAGTTGCGCGACGGAATACTTCGGAAGAGTTGAGCTATGTTGCATCGGCATTTGAATGACGGTGTGGGATATGTCCTGCCGGCCATCGATGATGTTATCGATCGAGGCAAGCGGGAGGATTGGGCTAAGTTGCGTTTTGCCGCCCTCCAAGACCGCGCCATCATGGAGGATATATTGTACGTTGCTCTTGCACGCGCGCAGGATCCATACGCGCAACGCTATCACTTCTGGAGGCAGCATGCCGAACAGCACCTCAGACTTACCTGAATGGGAGCAGGTGCTGTCCTCGGCCGCGCATCTGCAACGCATCTTGCCGGATGCCGTTCTTGTGGGGGGGACTGCCGCGGCGATCTTTGCCGGACACCGGTTGTCTAGAGATGCCGATCATGTTCTCACCGATCTTCGTCAGCGCTTCGATCAAGTTTTGGCCGAGTTGGAATCAGTGGCGGGCCGGAAAACGGCACGTCTCCGCCCCCCTGTACAGATATTGGGTAGCCTCGACGGGATTGAAACGGGCGTTCGGCAATTGATTCGAGATCGGCCGCTGGAAACAATAGACATTGAACGATTCGGTCAGCGGATAACAGTACCCACTTTACCGGACATGCTGCGCATCAAAGCGGTCCTGATCCTAAAACGCAACGCGACCCGCGATTATCTGGACTTTGCCGCTCTGGCTGATCGCTTGGGGCCGGAGGATGCGATCTCGGCCTTGCGTTCCTTTGACAGCATCTACCCGCAGTCCAACGGGGAATCGGCCTTGCAACAACTCCAGATTCAATTGGCAAGCCCGCTGCCTTTTGACCTGCGCGATGTGAATCTTTCAATGTATAAACATCTGGCGCCCAGGTGGCATGCATGGAGCGCGGTTCAATCGGTTTGCTCAGCCTTTGCGATTTTGATTTTCGACCGGATCGTAGGGCGTGAGGACGCAGAGCATTCTTGAAAGCTCTTTCGCCGCGAAAGATTAGTAATCGCCGCCTGGTTCCGGTAGGGCGACGGCGCCGGAGTTGAGACCTGGTCGAGGCCTGACGGGCTGACCAACGGGCGCATCGGGAGCAGCGGGCCCTGTAGAGCCTTCGCTGGCAGTTGCTTCCGATGAAACGCCGGTCAGAAGTGCCTGGAGCTTGTTGATTGTTTCTATGTCCGCCTCGAAATACGCCTTCGCATATTCCCGTACGAATTCTTCGACGGGGAATCCGCGCAGGTGGCGCTTGAGATCGTCATAGATGCTTTTTCTTTCTTCTCCCATTCGAGCAGGTTAACTCCAAACTGAATGGCTCGCGGCCCGCAAACTACAATAGATCACGATATGCAATGGAAAGACTTGATTGCGGAGGTTACCGCTGCTGGAGTTGGGGGCGATTCCGCCGACCCGATTACCGGCGTTGAATACGATTCCCGGCGCGTGGGACCGGGCTCTGTGTTTGTCGCCATGAAAGGCGGCTCTACGGACGGCAACCGGT
This sequence comes from Occallatibacter sp., assembly GCA_049510095.1. GTDB lineage: Bacteria > Acidobacteriota > Terriglobia > Terriglobales > Acidobacteriaceae > Telmatobacter. Next base: position 6,774 of record JBEKZG010000131.1, on the reverse strand, counting down.
ACGTGGAAAAGGCAATAACATCCGGCGCGCTCGGCATCATTACGGACTCTGCGCAGAAGTTCGATCATCTGCTCGTTTTTCAGCCGGGCTTGCCTATCTTGGAAGTGGAACATGGACGGCGTGCGCTGGCCCAGGCTTCCTCGGCGTTCTTCGGACATCCGGAGCGGCAGCTTGCGGCGACAGGGATTACGGGGACCAACGGCAAGACGACAACGGCATTCTTGACGGAGGCGCTGCTGAATGCGGCTGCGCGCAAGACAGTGCTTGCGGGGACGATTGAATATCATGTGGCGGGCGAGGTGCGCCCGAGCGTGCATACGACCCCGGAGTCAAGAGATTTATTTGAACTGATGGCAGAAGGGGTTGCGCGCGGCGCCACTGAATTGGTGACCGAGGTTTCAAGTCATGCTCTCGACCAGGGCCGGGCTATCGGCTTGAATTTGGATGTGGCGATCTTCACCAACCTGACGCGCGATCATTTGGATTATCACGGCACGATGGAAAAGTACTTTGCCGCGAAACGTCTGCTGTTCGATGGGACGGTGTATCCGGCTCCGCGGGTGGCGGTGATCAATGCGCATGACCCCTATGCTTCCGAATTGACTACCGCCGCGAAGAAGGCTGGCGCTGAAGTTCGCACATACGGAATAGGGCCGGGGGAGTGGCGCGCTGCGAGATATTCGCTCACTCCCGGCGGGGCGATCGTCGATGTGGAAACCCCTGCTGGTTCAGGAAAGATTAACTCGCGCCTTGCGGGAGAAGTGAATATTCTGAACCTACTTGCGGCGTTGACGGCTGCTCATGCGCGCGGCGTTCCTTTCGAACAACTGATGGAAATCGCGCCGCATCTCAAACCTGTTCCTGGACGGTTTCAGCCTGTGGATGGTGGCCAGCCTTTCGCCGTGATCGTGGACTATGCGCACACCGACGATGCCCTGCGAAACCTGACCGCACTGGCCCGGCAATTGGCTGCGCGGAGTGGCGGCCGGGTGATTACGGTGTTCGGATGCGGTGGCGATCGCGACCGGACAAAGCGCCCAAAGATGGGACTCGCGGCTGGGGAGGGGAGCGATCTGGTTGTGGCCACGAGCGACAATCCGCGGACAGAAGATCCGGTCGCTATTCTGGCGGAGGTGGAACCCGGATTGAAGGCGAGCGGCGTCCAATACTCTATTGAGCCGGATCGGGGGCGCGCTATTCGCCTGGCATTGGAATCGGCGGTAGCGGGCGATGTGGTTCTGATTGCGGGGAAGGGGCACGAGAAGGAGCAGATTCTCGCCGGACGCACAATTCCATTCGATGACTCCGCAAGGGCACTTTCGGCGCTGAGAGAATTGGGTTACGGTGAGAGGTAATGAAGCTCACGTTGGCAGAGGCGGCAATCGGCGCTGGGGCGGTGCTGGAAGCGCCGTCTAGCGTTGCGAATGCGGGCGCGCTGCTGGTGAGCGGTTACTCCATCGATTCGCGCACGGTGGGGGCGGGCGAGCTGTTTTTTGCGGTGAGGGGAGAACGCTTTGACGGCCACGACTTTGTGGTTGCGGCCCTAGAGCGCGGGGCCATTGGCGGTGTGGTTTCACGGGCGCGGGTTGCCGGACTGCCCGATGCTGCGCTGGCCGCGCCGTTGCTGATCACTGAGGAACCGCTGACTGCTTTGCAACAACTGGCCGCGCATGTGCGCAGGCAATGGGGCAGGCGTGTTGTGGCGATTACGGGGTCGGCGGGTAAGACGACGACCAAGGAGGCAGTGGCCGCGGCGCTGGGGGCGAAGTTCAATGTTTTGAAATCACAGGGCAATCTGAACAACGGCTTCGGTCTTCCTTTGCAGCTGTTGAGGCTTGAGCCGGAACATGAGTTCGCGGTTGTGGAGATGGGCATGAACCATGCGGGCGAGATTGCCGCGCTGGCTCGGATTGCGGCGCCGGACTGGGGCGTGATTACCAACGTGGGCACTGCGCATATTGAAAACTTTGCGGAAGGCCAGGCTGGGATTGCCCGTGCGAAATTCGAGCTGGTGGCCGCGCTGCCGGCGAATGGAGTGGCATTCCTCAATTGCGACGACCCTTACGTTTCGCAATTCGGCAGGGGATTTCAGGGCCGCGTGGTTTACTTTGGCGCGGGACCTTGCGCCGATCCGCAGTATCTTGGGGGATCTGAGGATGTGGACGGGTTGCATATCAAGTATCGCGCTGAAGACCGCGAAGGCGAGTTGACGCTCCACCTGCTGGGCGCGCACAACGCGGGGAATGCGCTGGCCGGGCTTGCGGTGGCGCTTGAAGCAGGCGTGGATCTGGATTCTGCCGTTGCGGCGCTTTCGCGGCTGACTGCAGGCGACAAGCGCGGCCAGGTGATCGGGGTTCGCGGCGCGACCATTCTGAACGACAGTTATAACTCGAACCCCGAGGCGCTGCGCTCGATGATTCGCACACTGGCGGCGCGTCCTGCGAAGCGGCGCATCCTGGTTGCCGGGGAGATGCTTGAACTGGGTGAACATGGTCCCGCGCTGCATGCAGCGTGCGGGCGCGCGGCTGCGGAGGCTGGGTTGGACCTGGTTGCGGGCGTGCAGGGGAATGCGGTGCACCTGGCTGCCGCGGCTTGCACGGGTGGTGTTGGATCGCTGTTTCTGCCCAATGCCGGGGCCGCCGGTCAGTGGCTTTTGCGCACGCTTCGGCCGGGCGACGTGGTGCTGGTCAAGGGATCGCGCGGGGTTCATCTGGAGCGGGCCATTGAGGCGCTGAAGGAAATGGCCGCGGCCCCGGAGGAGCAGTGATCTTGAAACTTCTGTCCCGCTGTTTCGTCCTGTTCGTGCTGAGTCTGGCCTGCGCAATGCAGCTACGCGCAGACGCGTCCTGGACCACGCCGTTTCCTCCCTTTCGCTTAGCGGGCAGCCTCTATTACGTTGGCAGCGCGGACCTCGCGTCGTACCTGATTGTCACCCCGCAGGGACTGATTCTTATCAACAGCAGTTTCGAACAGAATGTCCCGCTGATTCAGAAGAGCGTGGAGGAACTTGGGTTTCATTTCAAAGACATCGAGATTCTGCTTATCAGTCATGCGCACAACGATCATTGCGCCGGCGCTGCACTGGTGATCAAGCTGACCGGCGTGAAATACTTCGTCATGGATGGGGATGTCGCGGTTGTCGAGTCTGGCGGGAAGGCTGACTTCAACTATGGCGCAAAGAGCGAGAACTGGTATGCGGCCGCGCATGTGGATCGCGTACTGCACGATGGCGATACGGTGCGGCTTGGAGATGTGGTGCTGACGGCGCACAAGACCGCCGGCCATACCAAGGGAACGACGACCTGGACGATGGACGAGACTGAAGCCGGCAAGACGCTGCACGTCGTCATCGTCGGCAGCCCCAACGTCAACCCCGGCTACAAGTTGGTGGACAACAAAACTTATCCGCAGATTGCGGACGATTATGCACACGGCTTTCAGGTGCTCAAGGAATTGCCTTGCGACATTTTTCTCGGCGCGCATGGCGGTTACTTCGACCTGAAGGAGAAATATGCGCGTTGGAAAGCCGGGGACCGCAATGCCTTCATCGCTCCTGATGACTATGTAGGCTACATTGCTGAGCGGCAGCAGGCTTTTGAGGCGGAGTTGAAGCGGCAGACGGCGGGCGCGCCTGGCGGCCGCTAGCGACGCGATTTTCAGATTGCAGGCAATAGGCCTGAGTCCGCTCCAGCGCCAATTAGTTTTCAGTCGCTTAGAATCTGGAGGATGATAGAAGCCCATGCAAAACATTACGGCTCGGATTGCGTATGCGGAGCACCAGGTCGGCGTGTATGGCCTCCAAAACTGGGACCGGTTCTTCCAAAGCTGAAGCAAGAGGGGTGGTTCGTCTTGGACAATTGCCCGAACTGCGGTGCGCTCTGGGGTGAAGCCGTCTACGAACCACACGCAAGCTTCAGATACCTCATTCTTTGGCCGTACACAGCCGACCAATGGGTACAGGTTGCAAACCTGGAGTCGGGCCTAATTCTGGACCGATGGTGCGACTACGAGATAAGGCGGGCATGGAAGCAAATGTCCGACGAGGACCGCGCCGCTGTGGAAGATCATCGGCGTCGGAGCATTGGGCGTAATCCGGTTGACGAACTGCCCGCGGGACCGGATGCGAATCCGCTTGGGCCGCATCTTCGAGTCTGAAATCAATACCGTTCCACCTTCCGGCGTTTAAGGTAGTGTCGCCAAATCGCAAACTGCATAGCCGCCAGGTACGGCCTTGCATTTTGCGCCAAATGGCGCGATAATTGTGCCAAGTGGCCGATATGAGTATCGCTGACATTGTCGAAGTCCTTGGCGGCGCAAAAACCTTTGCGCAGCCCATTCAGAAATCGGACGAACTAGTGGCGCATGTCCGCGCTGGACTTCCGGCTGCTACTGTCACCATGCTTGCCGACTCGCTTTCGATGCAGCGAGACCAGGTGGCCAAGCGCCTCAACATCGCACCCCGCACGCTGAGCCGCCGCCTGGCCACAAAATCCCGCCTCACTCATGACGAATCGGACCGGACGCTGCGCATGGCAAAGGTGGTTGCCCTGGCCAACGAAGTGCTGGGCGCGGAAGACAAAGCTTCTCGTTGGATGGTGAAGCCGAACCGTGCCCTGGGTGGAAAGATTCCCTTCGATTTGCTTGATACGGAATTGGGCGTGCGTTCGGTGGAGCAGATCCTCTATGCCATCGCCTACGGAATGTATAGCTGATGCAGGTTTTTCGGATTTTCCCGGCGCGGTATAGCTCGACGGCCTTCACCGGGATTGGCGGACTCTACGCAGCCCGGCGCTGGAATCACCTCGGCACGGCCATGGTCTACTGCGCAAGCTCTCGGGCGCTGGCGGCCCTGGAGTTTTTCGTAAATCTGGAGCCGAATGATGCGCCAGACGATCTGCTGATGGCGAGCGCGACTGTTCCCGACGATCTGGTGGAGCGATTGGACCTTGTCTTGCTGCCTGCAGATTGGCGGGAGCTCGACAACCTCAAATGCCGCGACCTCGGCTCCGTCTGGGTAAAGAGTGCTCGCTCGGCAGCTCTTCTGGTTCCGTCTGTAGTGGTTGAAGGGGACTGGAACGTGCTCCTGAATCCCGCCCACGCGGACTTCGGCAAGGTGGCCGTTGCCGAAGCGATACCCTTTCGATTCGATCCCCGCATGTTCCGCTGAGCCCCTGTAAAATCAAGGTTGAATTCCTCTCCATTCCGGCCTTGGAGGCTCTTTGCTTTACTGGCTGCTCTATCAAAAGCTTTATCCGTTCTTTCACCCGTTTCGGATCTTCCACTATCTGACGTTTCGCACTGTCTTCGCCTCGCTCACGGCGCTTTTCATCGCCATGTTCATTGGACCCTGGGTGATCCAGAAACTGCGTGAATTCCAGATTGGCCAGTACGTCCGCGATGACGGGCCCAAGTCGCACCTGAAGAAAACGGGCACGCCTACGATGGGCGGAATCCTGATTGTGATTGCGATTCTGCTGCCCACGGTGCTGTGGTCGGACCCTTCAAACCCGTTTGTCTGGATCGTTGTGTTTTCAACCATCGCTTTCGGGGCGATCGGTTTTGCCGACGATTACATCAAGGTTGTTCAGCGGCGCAGCCTGGGCCTGACCGCGCACGCCAAGCTTGTTTGGCAGGGAGTGGCGGCTGGAACCGTGGCTGTTGCGCTGGCGGTGCTGGATCAGTTCAGGATGTTTTCGACGCGATTGACGGTGCCGTTTATCAAGAGCTGGCGGCCTGACCTGCAATGGCACTGGTGGCCCAGCACGATTCCTCATCTTGAATTCCTCGCGCTTCTGCCTTTCATTGCCTTTGTTGTGTTTGTGCTTACGCTCTCGTCGAACGCGGTGAACCTCACTGATGGCCTGGACGGGTTGGCCATTGGCTGTACGATTATTGCGGCCGGGGCACTGGCTGTGCTGACCTACGTCAGCGGCCACGTGGTCTTTGCCGATTACCTTGAGTTGCAGCGCATGCCGCTGGTGGGCGAACTGACTGTATTCTGCGGTTCGATGGTGGGCGCTTCCATCGGTTTTCTCTGGTACAACGCGCATCCGGCCGAGGTCTTCATGGGAGACGTGGGATCATTGGCACTGGGCGGTGCGATTGGGACGGTTGCCATTGTGATTCGCCAGGAGCTTTTGCTGCCATTTATCGGGGGCATCTTTCTGCTTGAGGCCTTCTCAGTCATACTGCAAGTGGGGAGTTACAAGCTGCGCAAGAAGCGTATCTTCAAGATGGCGCCGCTTCACCACCACTTTGAACAGTTGGGCTGGAGCGAATCGAAAGTGATTGTTCGATTCTGGATTGGCGCACTGGTGTTTGCATTGTTTGCACTCACCACCCTGAAACTCCGTTAGACAAGCGCGCGCCGTGCGCCCCACGGTGCACAATAAAAGAAGCCGCGAGAGCCTGAGGACAGACCCGGAATGATGGAATTAAAAGGGAAGAAAGTTCTGGTTGTTGGGCTGGGAAAATCCGGCCTTGCAGCGGCGTTGTTTCTGCGCCATCGCGGCGCGCAGGTGACCGTGTCGGACGTTCGCAGCGCCGAGGCACTTGCCAAGGACATTCCCGCCCTGCTGGAAGAGGGCATCATGGTGGAGACGGGCGGGCACGGCCTGCTGACCTTCCGCCGCCAGGATCTGATCGTGGTGAGCCCAGGGGTGCCGCTGAACACGCCTGAACTGATGCAGGTGAAGAGTTTTGGCCTGCAGGTGATTGGCGAACTGGAACTGGCCGCCCGCTTCTTGAAAGGCAAGATTCTGGCCATTACCGGGT
>JBEKZG010000130.1:0-8499 GCA_049510095.1 Occallatibacter sp. | reverse complement strand
GCTAGTGGGACGTGAATTCAATTGAGTGAGCTGACCATGAACAAGATCACACCGTTTCTGTGGTTCAATGACAATGCTGAAGCCGCCGCGGATTTTTACCTTTCGATTTTTCCGGACGGCCGCAAGCTGAATGAGTTGCGCTGTACCGAGGCTGGCCCGTTGCCAGTGGGCGCGCTGCTGGCGATCGATATAGAGATCGCAGGCCAGCAGGTGACCTTCCTCAACGGCGGTCCTGCGCAGAAATTGAGCGATGCTTTCTCGTTTGTGATCCGCTGCGAGAGCCAGCAGGAGATCGACGATTACTGGGCGAAGCTTACCGACGGCGGCTCGGAGACGGCTTGCGGCTGGTTGAAGGACAAGTTTGGCGTGAGCTGGCAAGTTGTGCCAAACGACATCTACCATCTCGTGAGTCACCCGGCGGCGATGCGCGCGTTGAAGACTATGAAGAAGCTGGATATTGCCGCACTGGAGGAAGCTGCGTCGCAACCGGCTTGAATTGAAGCTGACTCAAGCTTAAGAAGCCAGCGTGGACTCCGTGAGGATCTGGGCTAGCTGGGCGGGGTCGACGTTGCCGCCGCTGATTACGGCGACGGCGGTGGTGCAGTTGGGCAGCTCCGACGCGTGGAAGAGCAGGGCGGCTGTGGCTACAGCGCCGCTGGGCTCGGGGACGAGGTGCGTGGCGGTGACGATGGCGCGCATGGCGGCTCGGATTTCGGCTTCAGTCACGGTGACGATGCCGTCGACGTAGGCCTGGATGTGGGCGAAGTTGCGGACGCCTACGGATTGGGTGCGGAGGCCGTCGGCGATGGTGCGGGAGGTGAGTTCCGCGCCCCAGGTGACGATGGAGCTTGTGCGGAACGACTCAGCGGTGTCACCGGCCAGCTCGGGCTCGACGCCGTAGACTTTGGTGTTGGGGCCGAGGTGTTTGACGGCCGCGGCTACGCCGGAGAGCAGGCCGCCGCCGGAGACGGGGGCGAGGACGAGATCGGCGTTGGGGAGGGCCTCAATGATTTCAAGGCCGCAGGTGGCCTGGCCGGCGATGATCTGCTCGTCGTCATAGGGCGGAATGACGACGTAGCCATGCTCGCGGATGAGCTCTTCGGCCTTGGCTAGGCGCTCGCTGGATGCGGGGCCCACGGTGATGATTTCCGCGCCCATGGCGAGGGTGGCGGCGCGCTTGATGGCGGGGGCGTTGGAAGGCATGATGATGACCGCTTTGGCTCCAACTTCGCGGGCTGCGTAGGCTACGCCCTGGGCGTGATTGCCGCTGGAATAAGTGATAACGCCGCGAGCGATTTCTTCCGGCGTGAGCTGGAGAATCTTGTTGGATGCGCCGCGAATTTTGAATGCGCCGATGGGCTGGAGGGACTCGGCTTTGAGGTAGATTTCTTTGGGTTGACCATGACCGCTGAGGCCGGGAAACTGGGCGCGGACTAGCGGGGTCTTGAGGGCGATGTGCGCGATGCGGGCGGCGGCGGAGCGGATTTCGGGGAGGGTTACGAGTTGTTCCGGCATTATCTTATTATCATCTTTCCGAAGCGTGAGGCGAATCATGTACTGGCCATTTAGCTCCCCGTCTGAGAAGGCACCTTTCAAGGGCACCCTTGAGGAAAAGCTTGATTTTCTGGAACGCATCGGGTTTCGATTGGAAGAGCCCTTCACAGCGGAGGATCTGCTTACTTCATGGAGCCGAGAAGAGTTCGAGAAGCCAGGATTCAGTTTGGCTCTCGTCGGACTTGGCATGACGGAAGAGCAGCCGCCGTGGAGAAAACATTGCGCCAACATGTGGCACTTCGATACCGAGTGCATTGAAGACAACGGAGACTATGTTCGTATCGCGGAGCAGATGAAGAGCCTTGCGCAGGGATCGTTGCCTATCGAAGACATTCGCGACCAAGTTGACATTGACAGGGGGATTGCCTGGCTGGAGTTCAGCTTTCGAGGCGAGCTCAAGCATATTGATTGCAGAGTGAAAGACGACTGGGTCGACGGCGACGTGTTCTCGCAATTCGCGGACCTGCTCGCTCAGTCCGATCCAGACAAGAAGTTTCTCTATTACGACACGGATGGGCAGGATTGCATTCTGGCTTGCGCGACGAATGCGCAATTCAAAGAGCTCAAGCGCGCTGGAATTAAGTTTGAGCTGTTAAAAGGCGCATTGATCGGTTGAGAGACAGCTCGGAATCCTCGGTTTCCAGGTTGAACCCAACCCACCGGATCAGAACATTACTGTCGATTAGATAGAGCCTTCCGGCCATTTACCAGCGGTCCTCGTAGTAACTAGCCCTATCGTTGACCTCTGGAGGAAGAACGGGCAAATTCTCGGACCCGGCAGTCATCACTTTCGTCATTTTTGCCACGTCACCGGGCTTGAGAATTCCGGTGCCGGTCGCGTACCTGGGGCGGCGCTCTTCGAGGAGCTTGCCCGCATACTCTTTCAGGCCCATTCCGAGCTGGGCCGCCTCAGCCGCCAGACTTGCCTCCACTTCGGGGCTTATTTCAACCTCGATTGTCATGACGGCCTCCTCTCCTGGTTCATTATCCGCTGAAACGCATTGATAAGGAAAGCGCTGAGTGCGGCTTTGGGGCTCATCCTTTGTCACGCCTAGAACTTACGGCAGGTATTTTGCGGGAACGGGGTCGGCGGGCGTTTCGGCTTGCCAGACGATCTCCTGCACGTGCCATTGCTTGCCGTCGTAGATGGCCTGGATGCTGTTGATGCCGCGGTCCATTACTTTGCCTTCGGGCGGCTTGCCGTCAGGGGTGGTGCGGGTTTCGTACGTGCTCCAGAGATGGGCGAGGTGGGCCCAGGTTTCCGTGCGGACATTGATCTGCTTTTCGTAGAAGGCCTGGGTGCCGCGCTTGGCGACTGCGTCAATCCAATCCTGAACGGTGAGGATGTGGGGTGTGGCTGTGCCGTCGGGGGTGACGCGGATGGGAATGAGGCGGGCGCCGGCCGTGAAGAGCGCCCGGAAGCAGGTGCGATCCTGATTGGCCTGTCCGCTGACAGCGGCATCGACTGCGGCGATGAGCTGGTCAAGCGTGGCGGTGGAAGGGCACGCTGGGACCGCGGCAGGCGGGGTGTCAGGGGTCTGCGCGCGGAGCGCTGGGGAGACGAGGGTGGCCAGGACGAGGACGATTGAGAGACGGCGCATGGGGGGATTGTAAATGCAGGGAACGCTCTAACCGGCTGCGAAGAAACTCTCTGGAATAGACGATAAGCGTCAGGGCACCACTTCACAGCCTGGTGAAAAACTCGTACGGGTGGTAGGCCGGGGATTTATCCCCGGCGTAACCCGAGCAAAATCATTACGGCCTTTAGGCCCTGAGGTTTGCTTTTCGCGATTTCACATGAGGATTTACTCTTTTTCACCACGCTTTTCGGTCGTGCCGATAAAGCCAATAGAATGAGTCTGGCTTTAGCCCCTGCCGGCCGAATTTCGCTGATCCTCGGCCTTGAAACTCTCTCCGCAGCCTGCCAAGGAACTAAGAAACCTTCGCAGCAAGGATTCGCTCGAAATAAATGAGTGGGTTGTTCTTGTAGGCAACATGGGCCAGTTCGCGGTAGCCGCATTTTGCATAGAAAGGGCCGGCCCCGACCGCAGCATCAAAGGCGTCGAGACGGATCGCTTCGGCGGGCCACGCACGGGCGACTTCTTCTGCTTCGTTCATGAGAAGACGGCCAACCCCCTGGCGCTGGAGGCTGGGATGAACCGCCATGCCCGTGAGATAGAGAGGCCGCGTTGCCGCGGTGAAGTAAGCGGTGTCAATGGCCCAGGGTTTTTTAGTGTGGAGGCGCAGAGTGCCGATGATGCGACCCTCGTGACGCGCAATGAGAGTGCGGGAAAATCTGGGCAGGCGCATGTTGGCGAGGACGCCGCGCTCAGTGGCGGGCTTGGACCAGAATCCCTGGCCGAAACGAAGGGTGAGGTCTTCGGCGACGGAGCGGTGAAGGGCGGCGAGTTCGTTGGCGTCTGCGGGAATAGCGGCGGCGAAAGACAGATTCATCGTGGTTGGGCCAGGCGCGATTAGTGAGAATCATAGCAGCCGACCGGTGCATTCTAGTGGCGGATATTGAAGCTGTAGACCACGCTGTAAGAGAAGAGCGGGTACACCTTTACGGCTGACAGGTCATGTCTCCACTTGGCGAGTTCCGTCGCCAAAGCGCTGTTGAACTGCACTCCGACCGGACTGGACTGGCTGGCCACGTTGCTGCATTGGGTCTGGGCTTGATCCAGGCAGGCCCATCCCGACACGTTTACGTTTGCAGTGGGCGCTCCCATAAACGCGACACCAAACTCCGCAGGGAATGACCAATGGCGGTTGGATCTGGGGATGAATTTGCCGAATCCGCCGGCGATGGTGAAGGCGGGGTCGCTGGTATGAAATCCGAGCACCCCGGTCCCTGCGAGTGGTGTTGCCCCGGTGGCCGCATTCGGATTGGCTGAATAGAAGGTCTGGTTGTTGAGGGTGAAACTGGTTCCAGGAACGATTTGAGAGGTAACGGAAATCTGGTTGCCGTTCAGGAAGAGAAGACCGGGGCTGATCCGCCAGATGCTGCCGAATGGATACCAATCGAGTGAAGCCTGCGCCGAGGACATATGGAGATCCGCAGTGGCGTTGAATCCTTCGATCTCAAATTTGCTGCTGTTGAAAACGAAGAAATTCCCCATGAAGCGGGCGTCGTAATAGTGGTCGAGGAGGATTGCGGTCTTGAAGCCGACACCAAGCGGATTGACGTCCGCGCCGATGGCGATGCGGGAAAAGGGCGGCTGATATGCAGTGGCGGCGGGATCGACATTGTATTTCTCGCGGCCGTCAGAGGCTGGTGGTTCCGGGGGATCGGGGAGAAGTGCGGCCGGCTCCGCGGAGTTTTCATTGGAGGCGGACCAAGCTGAAGAGACTGAAGAGGCTGACGCGGACAAGCTGAGGTCGTCCGAATTTGGGGGCGAGTCAGTGTGTGCGATGGATACGCTGGAATTGCTTGTGCCGGGATCGGCTGTGCTGGGATCGCTCAGAGACTGTGCTGAGGCGATTGGGAATGCGAGCAGCGCAATCGCCGCCATAACAACCAAGGGAACCGACTTGAGATGATCCCTTGTGCGGGTTCTCCAGATGGCCATGAAACCTCCCGGCTGTTGGACTTTCCCAGCAACACGAAATGCGCAATGCATTCATAGAGTATGGGATAGCGCACGAGAAAACTGCGCCAGAGCCGCATATTTGGAGGTATAGACGGGGACACAGCCTGAAGATGTCAGACTTACACGTCGCCGGAAATCAGGTTCTGGTTGACGGAGGTCCACGTGTAACTTGGTCCGGCCTGATTCGGATTCTGGTTCAGGTCCAGAACCCAGACCAGATAAAAGACGTCGGGAAAAGGATTTGGGATGGATGCATAGTTGGTGATGGGAACCTGTTTGTCGATGGCTCCCATGATGTTAGGCATGATGTTGTCGTGCTCCCAGCAGATGAGCACAAAGCCGCTGAGGGTGAGCACGCTTGTTACCATGGCTGGCTCGCCCCCGCCGATGCTATAGGTGACATTGAATTGCGAAGTGCCTTGCGCGTATTTGAGCCAGGCCGCCAGCGGAGTCACCGTCTCCCACGGACGCTGGGACTCCTTGGTGGGACTGGCGGCGTAGATATAGTCCGGGGTGGCAATGTGGGGGTTGGCGGGGGTGGTCTTGTACGGGGCGAAGAAGGCATTCAAAGCGCCGGCCCGCTGCCATCCGGGCACGATCAGCGACTTTCCGTTGCCGGGTTCTCCGTTCTCCTGCACATCGAGCGGCAGGCCCTTTTTTGGGGGTTTTTCCGCGTGGCGGATAATCATGATCTTGGTCGGGGGAGCGGCAGGGGTGGGCATGGGGATCTCCTTCGTGGGGGATTGGAGTGCAGGCAATCTTGAATACTCTATATCCGAATCTGGACGCAGTCAGCAAAAACCTGGCCAAAATGTACGAGGGGATAGTTAGTGGTGTGTCAAAGGCGAGTCCTGGGAGCGAGCGATGCGATACAATGAATACATGTATTCGAGCGGGAGGTGAATATGGCGACTTCCATCAGGCTTGCGCCGGAAGTTTCAGACCGACTGGATAGATTGGCCGCAAAGACAGGACGTACCAAGGCCTTCTATCTGCGAGAGATCATTGAAGGTGGCATCGACGAGATGGAGGAATACTACCTGGCCGCCGCGACGCTGGAACGTGTGCGCAAGGGCAAAGAGCGCGTGCATTCCGCAGCTGCGATAAGGAAAGACCTTGGCTTGGAGGATTGAGTACGCCGAGACCGCAAAGAAGCAATTGCGCAAGCTGGACAAACTCGCCGCCCGGCGCATTGTCGACTTCATGGACGAGCGCATTGCTCCCTGCGACGATGCGCGCGAGTTAGGCAATGCTCTCAAGGGGTCGCTTGGCGATTTATGGCGATACCGCGTGGGTGACTATCGCGTCCTTTGCGATATTCAAGACGGTGTGCTGACGGTGCTGGTTTTGCAGATTGGCAATCGCCGGGAGGTCTATCGGTAATCCATTGGTTTCTTCGATGGAGAAAGCCGCTGTTAAACCCAGGTCTCAAAGACTCGAACTGGGGTATCCTGCGCCCGGCATGGTTCAGAGCCAGCGCCGTCTGTGGCGAGGTGACCTTGCTGGGAGGGTAAGTTGTTGCGCGGGTATCAAGGGGATCTCCGCAACGAGTATTTGGTGTTCCAGGGGGATTTGGGGATTCCCTTCAATGCTGACGCAATGAGAGCATTCCTGAGCGATGTTCAGGGTGACTGTCCTCTTTGTCTCCGCGTTCACGCTGACATCTCTTTCTGTCCACGAGGCGAATCCTTTGGCCCGCACTTTTAGCTCATAGTTTCCCTGGATCAACTGGACGGCGGCTTGGCCAGTTGGGTCAGTGGTGGTATCGAAGGGCGTGCCTGTTGCTTCGTCCGTGGCTGTGATACGAGCGCCTGGGACGCGCGAGCCGGTCAGATCCTGGACGATTACGGTGAGCGTGGCCGTCGCTTGCGCATGGGCCAGCGGCATGAATGCACAGAGTGAGATAGCGATCAGGGAGAATCGCTTGATCGTCATGCGCACAATGGTGACACTTTCGATCGCTATGGTCAAAGATGTATGGAAGGTTTCGCGAATCTCCTCCGATACGAGAGAAGAACAAGAAGCAGGTTCATCGACTATGCCGCGCGTGGGCACCCGGCGACGATTTATGCTGTGATCTCGTCCAGGCGGACGGGGCGGTGTTCGCGGCTCGATTTGCCCGCGGCGAGGGCCATGGCAACGGGGACGCGGCTATCTTCTCCTGTAACGGCTACGGGCTTGTCGTGCAGCACGGATTGCGTGAAGGCCTGCACCTCGGCGGCAAAGCTGTCAGGGTAGCGCTGCATGAAAAAGTTGTACGGCGGATCGGAGTAGACGATCTTCTCGCCGCTTACGACCACTTGATTCGGATAGCGGTTCTCGGTGGCGATCTTACCCTTGCTGCCGAGAATTTCTACGCGCTGATCGTAGCCGAAGGTCGACTTGCGGCTGTTGTCGATGGTGCCGATGGCGCCGGAGCGGAAGCGCAGCATGACCAGGGCAGTGTCGAAATCATCTTCGGCAGCAACCAGGGGATCGACCAGAACGGCGCCCGACGCGTAGACCTCTTCGACCTCTTCGCCCATGAGGAAACGTGCCATGTCGAAGTCGTGGACCATCATGTCGAGGAAGATGCCACCGGATGGCCGGAGATAGCTGAGCGGGGGCGGGAAGGGATCGCGGCTGACGATGTGGAAGATGTAGGGCGTACCGATTTCGCCCGAGGCCACCGCCTGGCGCACGCGCAGAAAGTTGGAGTCGAAGCGGCGATTGAAGCCCACCTGCAGCTTGACGCCGGCGGCAGCCACCGCAACCAGTGCGCGGTCAATTTCGGAGAGAGAGAGCGAGATCGGTTTCTCGCAGAAGATATGCTTGCCCGCGGCGGCGGCGGCAACAATGAGGCTGGCGTGCGTGTCAGTCGGGGAGCAGATGGCGATTGCGTCAATCTCCGGGTCAGCGATGATCTCCGCTCCGGAGGCCAGGATCCTGGGCACGCCAAATCGCGCAGCGATAGACTGCGCAGTCTGCGGGTTGATGTCGGCCACGGCGGCAAGGCTGGCTTCCGGAACATGATAGGCAAGAGTGGCAGCGTGAACCGGGCCAATGCGGCCCGCACCGATGAGTCCAAAACGAAGGGTCGAAGGCATGGGATTCCTATGGTCTCTGGATGAGGCGATTGTGACCATGATACGCGGCGAGGCTTCAGGGGTGGTTGGGGGCGTGGGATGGAATCTCAGGTCTCAACAGCGAGACCTGAGGCTGAGGAGAAGTGTTAATCGGCACTAGGAAAGATCGGTGGGATGGACGGCTTGGATGTCTGTGAAGCGCACGAAGTCCCGCGTGGTGAAAGTGAGGATGCGATCGACGCCGTGGATGTGCATTGAGGCGACGAGGCGGGCGTCGTGGACTTGGACGC
>JBEKZG010000013.1:0-17464 GCA_049510095.1 Occallatibacter sp. | reverse complement strand
TTGATAAGCGTTGTCTTGAAGACCAACTTCGTCAGCACGCGGTTCACGGGAGACAAATGCATCTCATCGATGCCGCGCGCGATCTCCTCCGGTGAAGCATTGCGCTTGAGGTCGATAATCACCCCGCGTCCGCCCGGCCGCAGCACCCGGCACATCTCCTGCAATGCCTCCATCGGCTTCGCAAAATTCTTGAAAGCCGCACGGCACAGCAGAAAGTCGAAGCTCTTGCTTGGGAACGGCAAATTGGATGCTGATCCTTGCCTGAATTCCACCTGCACGCCCGCTTCCGCGGCCTTCTTGCCCGCAATCTTCACCATGGCGTGGCTGATGTCGACACCAGTGATCGCGTAGGATCCAAGCTTGGCAAGCTCAATGCAGAAGTAGCCTGGCCCCGGCGCAACTTCCAGCACCGCGCTACCCTGCGGAATCTGGTCAGAGATCTTCCGCGCCAACTCCACGTAATCCTTCATCATTTCGCCGGTATTGGCCGCGTACCATTTCGCAGCAACCCCTTCAATGCCCCGCCCGGCATGGGGCTTCCTCATGGCCAAAGTGGTCATCTCGTTTCCTCCCATGTTTGAGTTTTCAGAACTTCGTGCCGGTGCAATCCGGCCGGCTTACTCGCAGAACACCCGCACCTTCACCGCGTTGCCCTGATTGCCTTCAACGTCCACGGTCAGGTCATCCAGGTGGTCGATCAGTTCTTCCAGGTTCTCCGGCTTGATCTGCGAAAGCGTCAGCGGCACGCCGTGCTTGATGAAAGCCTCGTCCAGCTGGTTATGCGCCTGCGCTGGGATTAGGCTCGCCAGGCGCACGCCCGCACGCAGCAACTGCATAGGCACCCGAACGTTCACCGTTGTTCCGCCCTTCATCCCGGACATCGATTCGTCAGCCGTCACCAGCACGCGCAGATATTTTGCCCGCGTCTTTACGGCCGCAGCTTTCGATCCATTCGCGGCAGCCGCACCAGAAGGAAAGTCGCCGGCCGTTCCACTCGGGCCCGATTCAATTGCGGCCAGCAAGCGCTCCGCCTCATCCGCGGTAATCTTCCCCGCGGCCAGCATCTCCAGAATTTGACGGCGATTCTCGTTCATAACGATCCTCCAAACAGACGGCCAACCACCGCCAGTGCATGTTGCAGGGGATGGTGCAGTGGGATGATTCTCCCTGACAACAGTGAATGGGCAAGATGCACAAGTCCCGGCAGCGCCTGGTTAGGATCAAGCAGTGCCAGTAGCGCAATTGCAATGCAGGCAGCGCAGACCCAGAAGCCTTCCCGCCCCTGGTTCCAGGCGATCAGCAGGCGTTCCGCCTCGGCTGGGCTGATGCGGCCGAGAGCGACAAGCGAGAGAATAGTACGGCGTCCATGTGGCATAAGTACCTCTATAGAATGCGAACCTGAACCTGTGCTTCGTGCGTGCTCACGCGGACTTGCGTTCCCGGCAGCGCGCACAGAATGCCCCAGAGAGTGGCGATAGCCCGCCACGGATTGACACCGCCGTCCAGCCTCACCCCCTGCACGGCAAACCGGCCGGCCAGCCACACGGCCAGCAGAACCAGAAGAATCACCGGCGACAGCAGAATCACCGGAATCCACAGCAGGAAAACCGGCACCCAGAGACGCGGCATGTGGAAGTTGGGCGTATCGACGCCAACAACGCAGAAGTTCGGAGTCATTTCAAACCCTCCAATGCGCGGATCGCTTCCTCAGCGTTAATTTCCCCGCTCTTCAGCCGCTCCAGTACCTCCGCGCGGGAGGGAGATGGGTTCACCTCGACAAACTGCAGCAGCCCGCCAATTCGGTTGAGCCGCGCCTTGATCGTCGGATAGCTCACCCCGAAAACCTGTTCCATCTCCTTGATCGACCCGTGGGCGCGGATGAAAGCCGTGATAAAGATCTGGTCTTCCAGGCTCAGCCGCGCCAGCTCCGGCAACACAAACTGTCCCTCGATTGAAACCTGCTTATCCACGAACCGGACCCTCTCCACCACCAGCGCGGAGCCCTCGGCCATCCGCAGCAGATCCTGCCAGTCAGAAGCGGGTTTCGGGTTTGGAGACATAAGAAAGAATCTCGTTTCTTGACTACGGAAACAATCATGATAAAATTTATTAATTTTGTCAATTAAAAAAATTTACATTATTAATTACTGTCAGAATTAACTTGAGAATCGCGCTTGAAGATAGCCAGGAACTTAGTTTTCCTTGCGAGCGCCAGCCGCGGCCTGGACGAATGGCCACTCAATGGCGAACTGACGGACTTCTGGATTCGGGACGCGGGGAACAAGCGGCAAAACCGTCCCTGTGGTAATTTTGAAGTAGCGGCCCTGTACGAGCTCGTAGCTCAGTTGGTAGAGCAACGCCCTTTTAAGGCGTGGGTCCTGGGTTCGAATCCCAGCGAGCTCACCACGTCCCCAGCCGCGAATCCATCTGCAATTTCCTTTCGGCCGCCCCACATTCGCCTTCATTCGAAGACTGTGCCCCATCGCAGTCTCATCGCGATGAGTGGGATTGCCGCAACAAAAGCCAGTGCGAGCCTCCCCCGCGAACGTTTGGCCCCACCGCAGGTGGCTAATAGTGCTCTTCGGAGCACCCACGCAACCTCAGCGCCGCCACCTCGGGAGTAATATCCCGCTGCGGCATTCCCAGCATTTCAAATCCAACCATGAATTTGCGCACCGTGGCTGATCGCAACAGCGGCGGATAGAAATGCGCATGGAAATGCCATTCCGGGTGCGCCTCCCCGTCCGTAGGCGATTGGTGAAATCCCATCGTGTACGGAAAGCTCGTTTCGAAAAGGTTGTCGAAGCGGGTCGTCAAGCGCTTCAGCGCGTCGGCCAGGCCATCGCGCTCGTCGCCGGTCAGTTCCGGCATCGCGCCCAGATGACGCCGGGAAACCAGCAACACCTCAAACGGCCACACAGCCCACCACGGAACCAGTGCTGTGAAATGCTCATTCTCGAACACAACTCGTTCGTTAGCGGCGTCCTCGGCCCCCAGATAGTCGCAAAGTAAGCAATGCCCCGTGTGATCCAGATGTTCACTTTGTGCCGCGGTTTCTTCCGCCGCCTCGTCCGGCACAAAATCCGTCGCCCATATCTGCCCATGCGGGTGCGGATTGCTCGCGCCCATCATCGCGCCGCGGTTCTCAAAAATCTGCACATACTGGATCCAGTCCAAACTTCCGATCTCTGCGTATTGCTGGGTCCACGCATCCACAACCGGGCGAATCTCCTCCCGCGTCATCCGAGCCAGTGTCAGGCTGTGGTCAGGATGGTAGCAAAGCACCTTGCAAAGGCCACGCGCAGGCTCGGAAACCAGGAGCGGAGAGCCAGCCGCAGCCACCGGCGCAGCCGCATTGGGCAACAGCGCGGCGTAATCGTTTACAAAGCTGAATACGCCGTCATAGGCCGGGTTCACCACCCCGCCCGCCCGTTGATTCCCTGGGCATAAGTAACACTGCGGATCGTACGAAATCCCCGAGGGCGTTGCCTTCTGCCCCACCTCTCCCTGCCAAGGACGCTGAGTCCGGTGCGGCGAAACCAGCACCCACGATTGCCGCAAAGGATTCCAGCGCCGGTGCGGAGACTGACTCGTGCCTTCCATGCTTGCCCCCGCCATCGATTGTAAGGTCTCGAGATCGGGATCCGATGCTCACGGCCGCAAATCAAACGCCGGCCGCAGCGTCCCATCCATGTAAAACGGCACCGAAGTGTGCTCGTGCACAATCTTCCACTCGCTTCCCTGCCGTTCCAGGCACAGCGTCTCCCGCATCCAGAAGTTCACCCCTCCCTCCGCTCCCTTCTTCGTTCCGGTCAGGCGCAGAAACCCATGGCAGAAGGCCAAATCACCGCTGACCGAGACTTTCAGATCGCGCGCCTCAACATCCACCGGCGTCGTCCAGCTGTCGTACCACGCCTGTTTCTCCTCGAGATTGATCCCGTGATGCACCAGCGGCGGAGCCAGATTGAACACCGCCGCATCCGGTGCAAAGGTCGCGGAAAACACAGCCGCATTTTTATCGTGGTTAGCTCTGAGCATCGATGCAACCAGAGCCAGAATATCGGCCTCATCCTCTGATCCTGCCTTTGAAACATGCGCGTTCAGCGTTGCGGTCGACATGATCGAACCTCCTTATGCGGTTGGAATTAATATCTCCGTAATCAGTTTGTCCTCAGGCGTATTCATTGGATCGTTCGCATAGTTCTCAATCGCGAATTCATCCCGCACAAACATGTTCCTCCGCGACACAATCTCCCACACCCGCCCCGAAGCCTGCGGCAAATCGGAATACGGGCCGGTCAGCACAAAGCGGCTGTATTGACCGCCCTCAAACCTCTCGTATTGAACTTCCTTAGGCAATCCCTCCGGCGCGCCCGCCAGCACAAACCCCGCCCGATAAATATTCGGCATCTTGTAGAGCGCCATCGCACCTACAACCTTGTTGCGTTCTGAAATCAAAAACTTCAGTTGGTGCAACTCCTGCCACGCCTGAGGCGCAATCTTCATAAACGGTCCGGTTCTTTCAATAAACACATAATGGCTCTCGGGCCGTTGCACAATCTCAGGTTCTTCGGTCAGGTTCATTGCTTCTCCTTTCGGGGTTGGTTGAACAGCAATTCAACGTACCGGCGCAAATGCTCGATACAGCACACGGCAATTTCCGGGTTGTGATTTGCCTTGGTCACAATGAACGCGCCCTGAATCGCAGCCTGCGTGTACAGCGCCAGGCTCTCGGCAGTCCATCCGTCCTCAACTCCATACACGCGCATGGCTTCTTGGATGTCCGGAACCAGCGTGGCTGCGTGGCTGCTGATACTTCGGTTGCAAGCCTCGCGAATGGCCGGATGCGTGTAATAAGTCTCCTGCACCATGGTGCCAACCAGGCAGGTGAACTCCGGCAATTCTCCCTGGATGAGCGACTTGCGCAGGTCGATATACCCCAACAGGCGGTCAAGTGGATCGGGCAATTTCGTTAGGTCGTGGTAGGCGGCGGAGGCAAAAAGTGCGCCAGTTCGTTCCATCCAATAGTCGGCGGCGGCAATTGCCAGGTCTTCCTTGCCCTTGAAGTGGTGGAAAAAGCTGCCCTTGGTCAGCCCGGCAGCGTAGCAAACGTCCTCAATCCGCGTAGCGGAGTAGCCCTTCGATCGAATCACGTTCAGGGCGGCCTCCAGGATGCGGGTCTTCGAATCGTGGCGCGTTTCAGTTTCGGCTTGAATCATGTGAGTACCAACCAGTTGGTATTACATATACCGACCAATCGGTACGCTGTCAAGAATACTCTGTGGGAAACTCCAATTGCCCTCTCTACTCTGCGATCAAGCCCGGCGGCTCTTCTCAGCCGCCAGCAAAACAAGCAGCATTCGACGCGCTCGCGTCCGCATGGCCGCAGTCCCGTTGTGGCGGGCGTTCTCCATCAGCACCATCGCTTCCTCGCGCAGTTCCTTTTCGGCAGCAGCGAGAATCGCAAACACCTCCAAAGCAATAGCGCGCAGAGCATTGCGCTCATCCTCGGCAAGCGCGCGCACCAGAACCGCCAAACGCATCCGCTGCGCGCGGGTCGCGGCGTTCAGCGCCGCAGCCAGCGTAATGTACCCGCGAGCCTGCCACTGCTCCAGCGGCAACCCACCAGCCAGGTCGATCAGAACATCGGCATACTTGCGCAAAATCCCCGGCTCCCGCGCACTCACAAGCCGCGCCAGATCGGCCGCACAGCGCGCGGAGTAAGGGTTGTCTGAAACCAACTCCTTCATCAGATCGCGGATCGCAGCGCGGCGCGGCGGCGGCTGGCACAGAAATTCGCGCATCGCTGCCATGGCATCGGCATTCTTCCAACTCCGCGGGACCACCATCGTTTTCACTCACCCCGATGCAATCGCCCTGGGCGGCCGGTATATAGCAACTGGTGGCGTTCGCCAGCTTCAGCCCAAGTTCGCGGCGGCGCGTTAAGGCCAAGAAGGACCTCATCAATCGCCGTGCGCAATTGCTTCGCACAGGTGTTTGGTCCAAGTTGCCCCACTCCCGTTCCCAAGCCAGGAAATGCGATGCGCTGAATCTTCTCGGCCAGCGGTCGCCCTTTTTCAGGCCCTGATTCGAACTTGTGGTGTTTGATGTGAAGAAGTACTGCACGCGCCGCCAGATACGCATTCACCGAGTCAGTCAAAACCATTGGCACGCGCATCGTCGGAGCAACGATCATGTACGGAATATCGTTTCTCCCGGTCTCAACAAGATCTGCGGCTCCAACCAGGAGCTCGCCGTGATGTCGTTCGGCGATCATCTGCTGAACACGCTCTTGGATTACGGGCCCGAAGTGGGTGCGATAGATCGCGTCGATACCGCCATCCATAAAGCCAAAGCTATTGGCCGGGCTCACGATAGCGTCGCAAGACGCATCGAGAATCGAGCCTCGATGAAATTCAACGAACTCCAAGTCACCGCAGAAGCGGCGCCAGGCCGACTCCAGATCATTGTCAACCGCGGACAGTATTAACTGCATACCAGCGAGGTTAGTGCATCGAAACGGACAAGGCACGCCATCACGCCGGCGACAGCCGCTCCATCGGCGGCATCGAAGCCAGAAACAGCCGCGCAAATTCCGCGCTGTATTGCTCAAGCAATTCCCTCACCCGCTCCGGCTTGTTTGATCGAACAATGATTCCCGCGTGGTGATGCTTCTTCACGCGCACCACAATCTCCGGATCGTTGAAGGCGCTCGTATCCGGCTCGGCCGTCTGCGCCAGGCAAAGCACGCTGCCCGCATACTCCTCACGAAACTCAGGAAGCACATACGGTTCGCCTCGTAGATTGCCCACCTCAACCCGTGCCCATTCCCGCCACAAATTCACGCCGCTCGCCGTCTCAACCAGGTCGGCGATAAAGGCTCCGCCCACACGCGCGGCAATCTCAAGAAAGTAATACCGCCCATCGGCGTGAGCGCGGATATACTCCGCATGAGTCACTCCGCGAACCATGCCCAGCGAGGGCGCAAGCGCCGCATTCATTTCTGTTAATTCCTTCCAGTCGCTCCCAGTCCGATCCACGGTGCGCGTGCTGAACACCCCGCCCCCGTGCATCAACTGCATCGGCGGCCGGCCATACTGATGCACCACCGCGAAGACAACCTCGCGCTCGTTGACGATCGAATCCACATGAAAAATATCGCCGGGAACAAACTTCTCAAGGATGAAATGGCTCTGGCGATCGCCCAGCTCATCCAATGCGCGCCATAGCTGTTCCGGCTCTTCGATCTTTCGTATGCCCACCGAAGACGCCTCCGAACGCGGCTTCAGCAGCCAGGGCGGCGACACGTCGTCCATGTAGGCGCGCAACTCGTCGTAGTTCAGCACCCGGCAAAATGGCGGCACCAGGAAACCGAAATCCCGCGCGCCAATCCGCATAGCCAGCTTGTCGCGGTAGAAAGCCGTGGTTGTCACGCCCATGCCCGGTATGCGTATCTGTTCGCGTAATTGCCCCGCGGTCTCCTGATCGAATTCATCCAGGGCAACAATGCGGTCGAAGCGCCGCCCACGCGCCATCCAGGTCACGGTATTCAGAATCTGCTCGCGAGTCAGGCCCGGAGGCATGGTCACCACGTCCTCCACCGCATCCCTGGGCCATTCGGCGTCACGCAGCGCATCCAGGGTCAGCAGCGTCGGCCGAACACCCATCTCCGTGCACTGCCGCAGAAAGTCGTGCCCCTTCTCGTAACTGGCAAGACAGAGAAACCTCTCGATGTTCGCGTCCATCGATCCCCCATCCGGAGCCCGGATTTAGGATAGTTCTACCACAGTCGATGCAACCGTATCCGTTTGCGCCGCGGCAGAGGCCCTCAACCATGCTTTCCGCAATTGACATTATCAAACTACAGGACGCGCTGACGGCCATCTGGCACGATGTGCCTAACCACACCGGGTCGCGAGGACCAGCCCCGCCCGTCAATGAGAGAACAGAAGAAGCTTGGCCCGGTGCAGTGGCCCGCGAGCACCGCGCCAACTTCGACCTCTGGCACATTGAAGACCAAGCACGCACCCCGGGCGTATCGGACGCGGAACTCGCCGCAGTCAAGCGGCGTATCGATGCAACCAACCAGCTCCGCAACGACCTCACCGAAGAATTGGATCGCGCCCTGCTCGCGTGGCTTGAACCGCGCCACCTCCCCAATCCCGATGCCCCGCTCAACTCCGAGTCGCCCGGCCTCATCGTCGACCGCCTCTCGATCCTTGCGCTGAAAATCTACCACACCCGCGAGGAAGCTGAACGCGCGGACGCGCCTCCGGGCCATGCGGAGCGGAACCGCGAGCGTTTGCACATATTGGAAGAGCAGCGCGCGGACCTCGCCGCCTGCCTCGATGCCCTCTGGCGGGATGCGCTTTCCGGCACCCGCCGCTTCAAGCTGTACCGCCAGCTCAAGATGTATAACGACCCGCTTTTGAACCCTGCGATTTATCGAAAAGAATCGAAATGAGACAAGCCCCTGATCCCGCTCGCCGCCTGCCCATTGACGGGAGCCTGGGTTCTGCGTATAAAAGGTGCCTAAGCAGCGCGATTCCCAAGAGCGGGTTCCAAGCTGGCAACTATCAGGCTGAATCGGACTTGACGGAAGGCTCGCAACCGGCAAACCCATGATGCAAGAGGCCAGATCCGCGGCGTCAGGCCGCAAAAAGACACCCCCACCGTCTGCCCCCCAGGGCAGTCACTCCGGCGCAGGTACGGGACCTGCCTTCCAGCAGTACCAGGTCGCCGTGCAGTTGCTGCAACAGGGCAAATACGATAAGGCGCTGGCCGCATTCGAAAAGCTTCTGCCGGACGCCCCCGTCGCCATCAAGGAACGCTGCCGCATGTATATCCAGACGTGTCAGCGCCAGCTTGAGAAACCGAGTCTTGTCTTCGCCACTCCGGAAGAGCACTACGACTACGCCGTCTCCCAGTTGAATACCGGCTACTACGAGGAGGCGCGCGACCAGTTCAGCAATATTCTGGCTGCCCACCCCGATGCCGACTACGCGTTCTATGGCCTCGCGCTCCTCGACTCCATCACCGGGCGCACCCAGGATTGCTTGGCCAATCTCGCTCGAGCCATCGAGCTCAATCCCCGGAACCGGCTCCAGGCCCGCGCCGACAACGACTTCCAAAGCATGGTCGACGATCCCCGCTTTACCGAGCTGCTGTATCCTGAGATTCCGTAAGACACATTCGTCAGGCGTGCTTTGAAATCCTCTAGTCCTGCAAACGCAACTCAGCCGTCGCCTCCGGCAGCCGTCTCTGACGCCCCTGCCCCAAACCTTGTCCGCCCCATGCGTGTCGTGGCCATCGGCGGCGGCACAGGGCTCTCCACGCTCCTGCGCGGCCTGCGGAGGTATGTGGCCTCACCGGGCCAGGCTGGCGCCGAGTCCGGGGCAATCTCCGATCTGGCGGCCGTGGTCACCGTCACCGACGACGGCGGCTCATCCGGGCGCCTACGCAGAGACTTCAACATGTTGCCGCCCGGCGATCTGCGCAACTGCATGGTTGCCCTCAGTGAGGAAGAAGATCTCCTGGCGCAGCTCTTTAATCATCGCTTTCGCGGCGGCGCTGGACTCAAAGGACACAGCTTCGGCAATCTCTTTGTCGCCGCGCTCACTGAGATTACCGGCGACTTTGGCCAGGCAATCCAACTCGCCTCAAAGATCCTGGCAACCCGCGGTCGCATTTACCCGGCCACCATGGCCAACGCTACTCTGGTCGCGCGCATGGTCGACGGTTCCATAGTGCGCGGCGAAACCAACATCACGGCCAGCAACAGTCGGATTGCCGAACTGATGCTCGACCCTCCGAACCCAGCGCCCCTTCCGGAGACACTGGATGCAATCGAGCGGGCCGACATCGTCACCGTCGGTCCCGGTTCGCTTTACACTTCGCTCATCACCAACATGCTGGTCCAGGGCATCCCCTCCGCTCTCGCCAGCGCACGCGGCCTCCGCGTCTACATCTGCAACCTCATGACCCAGGCCAATGAGAGCCTCGGTTTAACGGCTTCCGAGCACATTGAGCGCATCTACGAACACACCCGCGCCCCCATCTTCGATTGCGCCCTGGTCAATGCCGCCCCGTTCTCCGCCGATACACTCGCCCGCTACGCCGCCCAGGGAGCTTCGCCCATCGTTGCCGACATCGAACGCGTTCAGGCTCTCGGCGTCTGCTGCATCGCCGGCGACTTCGCCAGCGAAGAGAATGTCGTGCGCCACGCCGCGGGCCGAGTCACCGGAGCCTTGCTCGCGCTGGGCCGCGCCGCGCTCGCTGAACGAGCCTGACCAGATAGCCTGACCCGATTTCTCTTCCCCGTCCCTCCCGCTTTGCAGTAAATTAAAGCGGCGCGCGCTGCTCGCTGCGCAATCAATCAGGAGGAAGAATGCCCTCGAACCGAACCTTGATCACGGTAGGTTGTTGCCTGCTCGCGCTGGCCGTAAGCGCCTCAGCGCAGACCAACAGAAAGCCCGGCCTGTGGGAAACCACCACCACGATGACATGGCAGCAATCGCCCTTGCCCCCGGGCATGCAGGCGCCCCCCGGCTCACCCTTCGGCGGCGCCCCGCATACCACCCAGGTCTGCGTTACACAGGCCATGATCGACAAATATGGCGCCCCGGTTCCCGGTTCGTCGCGCGGCAACTGCCAAATCACCAACGTGTCTCTGAAGCTCACCGGCATGACGGCCACCATGGTCTGCAGCGGGCAGTTCAGCGGCTCCGGCACAGTCGAATCGAATTGGACCATGCCCGATCACGCCAAGGGAAAGGTTCACTTCACCGGAACCATGACAATGGGCCCCAACACCAGGCCGATCGAGTGGACCTCCGAGTCCGAATCAGTCTACAAGGGACCCGATTGCGGCAGCGTGCAGCCGTTGCCCATGCCCGCAGGCAAGTAATCCGGCTTCTCCTCCCGGAGGGAGGGAGCGAGAATAGCCCAGGATGGACCCTGACCGTGAGCGCAGCGAAAGCTCAGGGGGAATCCTGGGAAACAAAGCCATTTGAATTTCCCGCGCCCCGGATGGGGCGCGGTGAATCGATTCCACAAACCAGATCCTCGTTGAAACAGCCGTCTTTACTCCCGTGAGTTCGAGCTACTGGGAGAGAACCTTCTCTACCAAATCGGGGAGTCAGTCTGATCGAAATATTGGCGGAGGAAACTAAATGAAAACCATCCTTGAGGTTCTCCATGATTTGCGGGAGTCAGACCCGCCCCTTGAATACTTACGGCCCGGTGAAAGCGTAGCACTCGGAAAGTTCACCGAGTTCGAGTTGGTTAAATGGAACGGGAGTGTACGGTTTGTCCCAAGCGAGGCACTCAATCTTCCGGGACGTCCAGGGCACCGCTCCTTCCTTTACAGGGGGCAGACCAAGCATTACCCCAATTGCCAGTCATCTCTTCTTCGGAATGCACCAAATGACGAATGGCAAATTAAGGCTCTCCTTTCCCTTGAGCGGTTTCGAGTCACGGAACTCGAACTTGTGCTTAGAAAGCACCCATTCAAACTGGTCGCGGAGAGGCACGGCTTCTCGGTTGACTATCATGGCCTGGCGCAGCATTACGGCATTCCAACGTCTCTCCTGGACCTCACCTCGAATGTCGAGGTTGCTGCGTTTTTTGCCGTCGCTCACTGGGATAAGGCGTCAAGAGCCTTTGTGCCAATGGAATCTGGCGTTGGAGTGATCTATCGCCTGGATTGGTGTGAATTTGGACCAGGATACTCGAAGTTCTTCGAACCCGTTGGATTCGGCCCGGGACTTCGACCGGCCCGGCAACACGCCTGGACATTCAGGCTGAGGCCGGGTGTAGATTTCCATAATGTCCCTCATGTCAAGGTGATTGAATTCGAGCATACGAAGCTTGCTTCTGAATCGCTATTCACTCGATTCGACAACGGTACTTGGCTTTACCCGCCTGACTGCCTCGCGAATCTTGTGGAGAAGTTGAGCGGTCTGCCACTCGTCACAATGGAGGCCATTCGACATGCAGCGCGTCAAGATGGTCAGCCGCATGAAGCTCTTGAAGCAGCTTCTGAGCGCGCCGCTCGCTTCATTCATGAAAAACTCGGTCTGGAAATCGTTGACGGTTACGAACTCCAGCCGGAAGAAGACGACCTTGATGATGCGAAGACTCAAGCACCCGAACTTGACCGAGCCTTAAATGCCATGAGTAAGGGATGGAGACTTGTGCGTTTCCGGCCAGAGGAATCGCCGGAATGAACGTTAGGGATTGGCCCTTAATGTTTCCAAACGTGGAACCGAATGTGGAATCCGGCTGAATCAGAATTGCCAACGCTTACCCTTCCACCGTCCGCTTGAGCTGCCCACAAGCAGCATAAATATCCCGCCCACGCGGCTTCCGCAGATAGGTTTGAATCCCTTCGCCAGCCAAAATCTCTCGGAATCTCTCCACGGCCCGAGCTGCCGGCATCGTGTACCCAATCCCCGGCCCGGGGTTCCAGGCGATCAGATTGACCTTGGCCGGCAATCCGGTCCGCCGCACCAGTCGCGCAACCTCAACCGCATGTTCCGGATGATCCGTAACCCCGCCCAGCAACACATATTCAAACGTGATTCGTTCCCTGGGGCGCAGCTTAACCAGGCGCACCGCATCCATCACCGCCTCAATGTTCCACTTGCGGTTAACGGGCATAACTTTCTGACGAATAACATCGTTAGGCGCGTTCAAACTGATCGCCAGCTTCGGCCGAAACTCAGCCGGCTCCGCTGCAAATCGCTCGATCCCAGGCACAATTCCAGAAGTTGACACCGTCATCCGCTGCGGGCTCAAACCCACTTCCTTCACCAGCAGCCGCACCGCCGCCATAAAGGCCTCGTAGTTCAAAAACGGCTCGCCCATTCCCATAAACACCAGGTTCACCCGGTCCCGCCCAACCTCAACTTCGTGGCGATCCAGCACGGACACCACTTGCCCAGCAATCTCTCCCGCGGTCAGATTACGCTGCAGGCCAAGTTTGGCCGTAAGACAGAATTGGCAGTTAACCGCGCACCCCACCTGGCTGGAAACACAAATCGTAGCTCTCCTGAACGAACCAGTAACGCCCGTCATCCCGAGCGACCGAAGAGAGTCGAAAGCCTGCCCGCCGTGGCGGGGACCTGCTTTTTCTTCTTCGTCCCCGTTCTCGCTTCCGTCGCCCGTCTCCCCGTCGTCCCCCTCGGGCATCCAGACCGTCTCCACGGTTTCCACTCCGGCCTTCACCAGGTAGCGTTCCGTCCCATCCACTGACTGAAAAACCTGTGTAATCCGTGGCCACCCAACTTCCCAACCCTCAGCCGTCAAGCGCTCCCGCAGCACCTTGGGCAATGTAGTAATTTCAGAAATATCCGCAACTCGCTGGCGATACAAGGCTTCTGCCAATTGCTTGCCGCGCCTGGCAGGTTCGCCGGCAGCGGCCATGCGCTCGGCCAGCGCCTCCGCATCCAACCCGAAAAGCGGGATACTGCCTTGGGGCAGGTTTCTAGCGTCTAATGGAACGAGTTGAGATTCCCCGGTCACGGCTGGGTTCAGCATATGCCATAACTCGGCCCGAACGCGATTCCCCTGCGCCCCGGTCGAACCCATTTGCCCTACAATCGAATCGAACGGATGATGACAAATACTGAGCGAAACCTTCGCCGCACCGTACTGCCGAACGGCCTGATCGTTCTCACCGAGCGCATGGAGCACCTGCGTTCCGTCGCCATGGGCGTCTGGATCAAGTCCGGCTCCCGTTGCGAGCCGGCTGATACCAACGGCATCTCCCACTTCGTCGAACACATGCTCTTCAAAGGCACCCGTTCCCGAACCGCCCAGCACATTGCCCGCGAGATGGATTCGATTGGCGGCAACCTGGACGCCTTTACCGGCAAAGAAACCATCTGCTTCAACGTCAAATCGCTCGCCGATCACGTCCCCATCGCCCTCGATGTCCTCAGCGATCTCGTCCTCAACCCCATCTTCGCCTCCGCCGACATCGAGCGCGAGCGTGGCGTAATTCTCGAAGAAATCAAAATCGACGAAGACAACCCCGATGTGCTCGTCCATGAGCTCTTCACCCAGAGCTTCTGGAAAGATCATCCACTCGGCTGGCCCATCCTCGGAACCACAAAGACCGTTGCGCAGCTCGACCAGCAGAAGCTCTTCGCCTATCACAACGACCGCTTTCACGGAGGCAACATCGTCTTCTCCGCCGCTGGCAACCTGGACCATGACAGTTTCGCCGAGGCTGTAGCCGGCAAATTCTCCACGTTGGCCGGCGGCCCGGCCCCGCAGGAACTCTCCGCGCCCGAAGCCAGCGCCCGCATTATCCTGCGTAACAAAAAATCCCTCGAACAGGTGCAGATCTGTCTCGGCGTCCCCGCTCCGCCCATCACCGACGACAACCGCTACATCACGCTCATTCTTAATACGGTCCTGGGTGGCGGCATGAGCTCCCGGCTCTTCCAGACCATTCGCGAAGAGCGCGGCATGGTCTACTCCATCTATTCCGACCTCAGCCCCTACCGCGATACCGGAACCCTCTGCGTCTACGCCGGCACATCCGTCGGCAAGGGCCTCGAAGTGGTAGACCTGATCCTGACAGAATTCCGCAAACTGAAAAACGAGGCTCTCAGCTCCGAGGAATTGACCCGTGCCAAGGACCAGCTAAAAGGCAACATCCTCCTCGGCTTAGAGAGCTCAAACTCGCGCATGGCCAACCTCGCCCGCCAGGAGATGTATTTCCAGAATTTCTTCACGGTGGATGAAGTCATCGCCCGCATCGATGAGGTGGAAGCCGAGCAGGTCCAGGCTATGGCCCAGCGCCTCTTCGATCCCGAGCGCATAGCCGTAACCCTCCTGGGCCGCCTTGACGGCGTAAAGCTCCAGCGCAGCCGCCTGGTGTGTTAAACAGGCAGTTGTCAGTTATCAGTCTTCAGTCGTCAGTTCTTAGGAAACTGTGGCCACAATCGGCAACTCAACTTCCGAGCATCGAATCCTGTCGGCGCGCGAAAGACGATCGCACCGGCTGACCGAAACTGATAACTGACAACTGATAACTGACAACTGCCGTGAGCGTTCCATTTCCCTTCCGCGTCCATACGTTGTAGCATTTTGTCGGATGGGCCAATCACTTCCGGCCCGCTTCACGAGGCACAGGAATCCCATGAAATACGACTTCTCGTTTTGCCGCGCCCGCCGCGGAGCGCAATCGTCCCAGATGGCCACGAGCGGCAGAACCCGCACTGCGCTGCCCAACGGCTTCACCCTGATGGAATTGCTCATCGTGATGGCCATCATCGCCATCCTCATGCTCATCGCAATTCCCACCGTCGGCAGCTTGACTAAGAGGGCCAATGACCTCTCGGCGGTCCAGTCCATCCGCGCCATCCAGCAGGCCGAGATTCAGTACTCCTCCAACTACCCTTCCAACGGTTTCGCCTGCACGCTCCCAGCCCTGGGCGGCGATCCTAACTCCGGTCCCCCCTCGGCCACCGGGGCCCAGATCCTCCAAGGCGACCTGACCTCCGGCTACAAATCCGGCTACGTCTTCACCATCGCCTGCAAAGACAAGGTCTCGGTGAACAGCGTGGACCGCTACAACAGTTACGCGATCACCGCGGTCCCGCAGACCGTCGGCAAAACCGGCGACCGCGCCTTCTGCAGCGACCAGTCCGGCCTCATCAAGTTTGATCCCGCGGGCGGCAGCAATTGCGCACAGCCCCTCGGCCAATGAGGGCAAACGCACTCCTGAGATGTGGCGGCTTCATCTTAGTCTTCCTCCGGCGTTACCGACACACGGGAGATGAAACAGTGCCCCATTCATCGAGCGCTTTTTGCTCGATGAGTGGGAGTCTCAGAAGGCCAACCGTCGAACAATTCTTACTCTGTTTCTTTCTGGCCACCGCGTTCATCTCAACATGCCTATACGCTCAGCAACCTTCGCCCTCGGCGCATGATATCGCCCAACGCGTCGACCGCCATTACAACCAGCTTCATTCCCTCACGGCTGGCTTCACTGAAAGCTTCGAGGGCCACGGCGATTCGCGCACTGAGAGCGGAAAGCTGCTGCTGCTCAAGCCCGGCCGCATGAGGTGGGATTACACCTCGCCCGCTGGCAAGCTCTTCCTGCTCGATGGCAAATACGCATGGTTCTACGCTCGCGGCGACACCCAGGTCCAGCGCATTCCCGCCCGAAAATTGGATGACCTGCGCTCACCCCTGCGCTTTCTCCTCGGCCACACCGAACTTGAAAAGGAAATGAACAGCCTAACGCTGGCTCTTGCATCCAACGGCCAATTCGCTCTAACCGGCCAGCCAAAGGGTCAGGAGAAGCGAGTCACCCGTCTAACCCTGACGGTAACATCGGAAGGCTCCATCACCGGCATTGAGATTGAGGAATCCGACGGCGCACGAACGCACTTCACCTTCACCGGCGAAGTCCCCAACGCCCCCATCCCCGAGGAAGCCTTCCGCTTTACCCCGCCCCCCGGCATCCCAGTAACAGACATGCTGCCGCCAGTCTGAAGGCAGTTATCAGTTGTCAGTCATCAGTTTCGGCCCTGAATGCTACCTTTGCTTAGGTGGTCAGGTGCAGGATGGAGGCAAGTCTGTGACGCAAGCATTTCGCGATTTGCAGGTTTGGCAGAGATCAATACAGTCGACAGTTTCGATTTATCGCCTCACGCAGAGTTTTCCACGCGAGGAAGTGTACGGGTTAACCAGCCAGATGCGGCGATCGGCCGTATCGGTGGCCAGCAACATTGCCGAGGGACAAGGAAGGCTCACCTCTGGAGAATTCAAACAATTCTTGGGAATTGCGCGAGGATCGAACTTTGAACTTCAAACACAACTGGAGATAGCGCGACAGCTGGGATTTGGACATGCAAAGTCCCTTGATGAATCGGAAGGATTGTCGCACGAAGTCGGAAAGATGCTCTATTCCTTGCTCGAAAGCCTGAAGGAGTGCAAGGAGGATGGCAGTCGCAACTGACAACTGAGAACTGATCTTAGGAGAGCGCGACAGATAGCAGCGGCAACTGAAAACTGAAAACTGACAACTGAAAACTGTTTTTCACTCATACCTCAACGCCTCGATCGGATCCAGATTCGCCGCCCGAATTGCCGGAATCATCCCGCTCACCAGCCCCGTAATGATCAGAATTACCGTCGCAACCACTACCGATCCAGGCGAAATCAGCAGCCGGATATCCGCGCTTTCGGCATTTTTTGCCAGCGCGCTGTAAAACGTGATCCGCCCCACCAGTGCCGAAACCAGGTACGCCAGCACAATACCGGCCGCTCCGCCAACGCCTGTAATCGCCAGTGCCTCCGCCAGAAACTGAATCAGGATGTGGTGTCTGCGCGCGCCCAGTGCCTTTTCAATGCCGATCTCCCGCGTCCGCTGCTGCACCGCCACCAGCATAATGTTCATCAGCCCAATGCCCGCAATCCCCAGTGTCAGCGCACCCACCAGCGT
>JBEKZG010000129.1:0-8531 GCA_049510095.1 Occallatibacter sp. | reverse complement strand
GCCGCTGGCCACGGCCGTCGCCACTTCCGCGATGTTTCTTACCTGGCCGGTCAGATTGCTGGCCATGGAATTTACTGAGTCCGTCAAATCCTTCCAGGTTCCCGCAACTCCGGGCACTTGCGCTTGTCCGCCCAGCTTTCCATCGGTGCCGACTTCGCGAGCTACACGGGTCACTTCCGCCGTGAATACGCCGAGCTGCTGAATCATCGTGTTTACGATATTTGCGGAACGAAGGAACTCGCCTTCCAGGGGGCGTCCGTCGACGTCGAGCCGGACGGTCTGAGTCAAATTGCCTTGAGCGACAGCGGCAATCGCCCTTGTAACTTCCGTTGTGGGGCGCAGCAGGTCCTCGACCAGGGTATTGACTGAGACTTCCATGTCGTCCCAGGCGCCGCGCCGCTCATCCAGGCGAATTCGCTCGCGAGTCTTGCCCTCTTTTCCAACCGCTTGCCCCACGCGCTTCAACTCAAATGCCATTCGCTCGTTGGCGGTCACAATCTCGTTGAAGTGGTCGGCGATCTTGCCCGGGAGTCCGGTCCAGGAGACAGGGAGACGCACGCTGAAGTCTCCATTCTTCATCGTCTGAAGACATTGAAGAATGGTGACGAGGGAGTCGGCTACAGGCTGGTCCGAAGTTCCGGGGTGATCTAATACGCTTTGACCGTTGGCGGATTGCTGCACGGAGGTTTCCATAGGCAAAGACAACTCCTCGGTGGAAGTACAAAGCGACCGGTGGAAGCCGCCGGTCGAAGCCTGAAAAAAAGGATCCCTTTTATTGCCGTACGATGGATAGGGGCGTTTTGATAGATGCGCAAAGCAGAAAATTGGTTGTCAACCGCCGCACCGCGGCTTCCGGAAAAAAGACCGGGAACTCCCACTGGGAGGACTCTTTCGGATCAGATGGTAATGATCGGACCTTCCGGCCAAGGGCTGCGAAGGGAGCTAATTTGCTGCCGAATGAAAAGAAACAGTGCCAAGGAAACAAGACTATTCGCTTGGAATGAACTGCATGGAGGGTGAGGGTGGTTCTTCATCTCGATCCCGTCGCTTGGCTTTGGCGACCTCCAACTCCCCGACCGACCTGACCACATTGTGCTTTAACCCAACGATGGCAGGATCGTCCGGGGCAACGCCGCTGGATTGTTCTACTTGCTGCACTGCGACACGGATAACTTCAAAAAGCTGGGGAGACTTGGCGTCTCGCTGCATTTGAACCTCTACACTGGTTGGTTTGATGCCGAACATTGCGGCCACGTTGCCGAACGCTGCCTGAAGATCCGGTACGGCTAGGGTTATTCGGCGGAATGTTCTCCAAAACTCCTGCGCGATATCACCACTCCCCCGGATTTAAGGCTCCGCCAGAGTTTGCAAGGTTCGGTTGTGGGAGTGCATTGCGAATGCCCACAGCCATCGAATCCCCACCGTGATACGAATCACATCTCCTTCCATACCCCCGAATGCAAAATGGCATCGCCAGAGGAGGTGCACCTTTATGGGCACCGTTGCGAGTCCCGAAGTCACAATCATGCATACTCTTCCCGGGGACGCGGTCCGTCAGATTCAATGGCGCTTTGCCGACCGCTTTGACCTTCAGATGCTGGTTCAATCCGCACGAACTGTTGCCCGCGGAACCGTGGCCAGGCTGGTAGCCGCGGGCGAGCGCAACACGCACGAGTGGACGCGGGGAAAACAGGAGATGCTTGAAGCTTTCGACCGGGCTGGCGTCACCGCGGCCTTCATGGAACCGGAGGAAGGAGGATTCATCTCCGGGCCGAAGAACCTGGCGCTTGCCTTGTCAGCGTTCGAGTTGGCCTGGGTGGACGGCGGAGCGGCCACCGCCAGTCTGGCCAGCTTTCTGGCCTTGTCTCCTCTGCACGAACGTGGCACACCGGAACAAGTCACTCATTACAAGAAGCTCGCAGCCCCGCCTCAGCCCGGTGAGGACCGCAAGCCATGGCGCGGAGCATTCGCCCTGACGGAGCCGATTCCCTACGTGGGCGTCGATACCGGAATGTTGAACGGCAAGGTCAAAATCGCGGAATGGAAGGAAGGACAGGAGCCGTGGCTACAGGTTGAAAAGCGGGGCCGTTTCATCACCAACATTGCCTTCGCCAACTTTGTCGCCGCAGCGGTCGGATCGGACGATCCACGCATTAAGGGCAGCTGCGTGGTGATCCTCGAGGATACCGACGAGGGCACATTCGACCGGGGAACCCCTACCAAAAAGTTGGTCCACCAGCTTTCGTCCACGGGAGATCCGGTCTTCAACCTCAAGGTGCCTGCCAGCCGCATTGTGGGGGGATACACCGTCAGGGATGGCGTTCTGGTTCCCAACTTCAGTCACGGTGAAGTGATCGAAGCGGTCTTTCGCCGTACCCGCGTTCCCGTCGGACTGATGACCTCGGCCAAACTGCTTTCGGCGATTGAGCCGGTCATTCGCTATCAGCGGCAGCGCTTCCGCGGCGCCGAAGGCTCCAAGATCGGGTCGGTCCGCTACGAGCAGGGGATCCAGCAGCGCGAAGACGCACTGCACCGCCTGGTGGATGTATGGGCCACCGGCGAAGCGGGCGCATCGATGGGTTTTGCCGCCGCACGCCTCTTCGACACAATGGAACCATTGGAGAAGCAAAAGGCGGCGATTCTGAGGGAACGCGGAGTGCAGGGTGGGCGCGCGGAGATGAAATCACTCAAAGAGAGCGAACAGCGCGCCATCGACCTGCTTGCCCGCGCGCAAGGTCACAGCCATCGCCATGAACTCGAAGCCGCGCTGGAAGCCGATCCGTTGGTGGACTTTGTCATCAAGGACGCCGAGGCAAATGTCCTGTGTCCCGCAACCAAGCTGTGGAACACCGGCCACGGAAGCAACTTGCTGCGTGAGGCCGTCAGCTTGATGGGCGGATACGGCATTACCGAGGATTGCCCCGGATTCCTGGGTAATAAATGGATGGACTCGGCATTGGAAGCCATCTATGAGGGACCTGAAGCAGTCCAGCGCCGCCAGTTGACAGTTACCATGACGAGCGAAGTTTTCCTGGCGCAATTCCGGGCGTGGACTGCTGAAATGCGTTGGATTGCTTCCCATCGGCCGGGCACCGGCGCCTGCACACTGGCGTCTGCAATGAACCTCTGGCTGTGGACACTGAGGTATCTGCAGAATGCAACCGATCCTGACGGCAATAAGCTCTATCATGGACAGCGCCAGGGTGTTACGTTCGCGCTCGCGGATGCGCTCTGTTGGCTGCTTGCCTCGCGCTACCAGATTCTGGATGTACTGGAACTTGAGACGCGAGGTCCGCTGGATTCCGTCGCTGCCGAAGGGCTTCCCGGCACCGTTCAGTTCCTGTCCGACCTATGCCACACGCAGGCTGCCCAAGCCGCCGGCGAGGCTTCACGCATCTGCGCTGAACTGGTCTTCGGTTATAACCGCCATCCGTCCTGGAAAGATGGAGAGCACAGGAATTGCTTCCTCGCGAGTGAACTTGAGGACTTTGAAGTTACGATGCCGGGCATCACGGCGATGGCGTTCGATGTGCTGGATGAGGACGGCAGCCATCCCCAGAAAGCCGGCCCTTGTGCCGATTGCGCCGGCTCGAGCGAGTTCCTGCGCCTCCAGAGCAAATTGACGATGTGCCTGAGCGGCGCACGCCTGGCCAAGGATCGTGCGGCCGAGACAGTCAGCAAGGTCATGATCCCGGAGGCATTGGACTACCCCGTATGAGCGGCGAAACCACGACTGCCGGTATACCCGAAACTGACTATTTTCGTCAGACTATGGAGGTTGATATTGCCTGTGCCGGGTTTGGACCGGCGACGGGCGGTTTCCTCACCACCATCAGCAATGCATGGGCGGAGAACCCCGCCGACCCAGCCTTTGAGAGCAAGGTTGCGCCGGGAATGCCGTTGCAGGTGGTCTGCTATGAACGCGCAGACAATATCGCCTCGGGCGTCAGCGGCGTCGTGACCCGCGCAAAGGGTCTTCGCGCCAGCTTCCCGGAGCTGAACCCGGCGGAGATTCCCATGGCCGCCGAGGTCACAAGCGAGCGCGTGCTTTACCTTCTTGACCCTATAGGCGCGAGCCGGCGCTCCTTCACCCTTCGAACCGCTGACCGCGTATTGCGCGCGCTTACATCGTTTGCGCATGTACAGGACCATGCCTTCGAACTGCCCTGGGCCCCGGAGTTCCTGAAGAAGAGCGGCGGACTGGTGCTTTCCATCGGCCAATTCAACCAGTGGGTGGGATCCCGGTTGATGGCCTCCGGCCTGGTTCAGATCTGGCCGGGCACGCCCGTCAGCGAGCCGATTATTGAGCCGACAGCCGCGGGTAACGCCGTGCGGGGCGTGCGTCTCACCGACCAGGGCGTGGATAGGAAAGGGAATCCCGAAGGCTGTTTTATGCCGGGAATGGATGTCCGAGCGCGGCTCACGGTAGTCGGCGACGGTCCGGTTGGTGCAGTTTCACGATTCATAGATCGGAAGTTCGGCATGCCTCAGAGGCACGCGCTCCACGAGTGGGCTTTGGGCATGAAGTTCGTTATCGAGTTGCCCGAAGAGCCGGTTACGGACTCGTCCCTGAAGCCTGGCGCAGTGTGGCACACCTTCGGCTATCCCGAACCGGAGATCTTCGGATTTCTCTACGTTCATCCTGAGCGGCTGGTATCCGTCGGCATCTTCGTTCCGTCGTGGATGAGCGATCCTTCACGAACGGCCTATCGCTATCTTCAGCACTACATCCAGCACCCTGCGCTCTGGCGCTTCCTCAGGCACGGGACACTACGATCCTGGGGCGCAAAGTCGATCGATGAGTCAGGCAGGCACGGCGAGCCTTTTCTGAGCGGAGCTGGCTACGCCCGTATCGGCGAGAACTCAGGGAGTACAAACGTGCTTACCGGCTCAGGAGTGGACGAGGCCTGGACTACGGGAACACAACTGGGTGAGGCGGTGATCGAATTGCTCCGCGTCGACAAGCCATTTACCCGCGAGAATCTCGCCGCCAGTTACGAAGCACGTCGCGGGGCGAGCTGGGTGGCGCGGGGCGCTCGGGAAGCTCAAGATTCCCGTAACGGCTTTCACGGCGGCATGGTGAAGGGGATGATCGGAATGGCGCTAGCCGGGCTCACCGGCGGAAGGCTCTCGTTCAAGGCAAGAATGCCGGCGGCCGGCAGAGAGACGTCGCTGGCGGAGGGCCTGAAGCGAGAGGAAGCCACGGCACTGGCCCTGGCCGACGGCCGCGCCTTCCACGATGCACTGCTCTCCGCGCGCGGCTGGCCCGAGATCCCCTTCGACGGGCGTCTACTCGTCAGCCACCAAGATGCACTGCTGATGGGCGGAAAGGTACAGGCTCTGCCCGGCTTCGCCGATCACGTTGTCTTCCGCGATGCGGGCTTATGCATCGCTTGTGTTGAAAAGACCTGCATTGCCATGTGTTCCGGCCAGGCCCTCACCCAGGCGGAAGATGGTGCGCTTGCCTTTGAACGGGAGAAGTGCGTGCATTGCGGTGCTTGTTTGTGGAACTGCGTTCACCCTCCGGACGAAGCGCAGTCTCAAATTGAATTCCGCGGCGGCGCGGGTGGGCTGCACTCGGCGGAAAACTGAATGGAAGCTGGTAGCTGCTAGCTCCTAGGAGAACCATGGCAACTGCATTGCACATCGTCGTCTGCGCGGGCATCGTGCCCGATCCGCTGCAGACGCTTGAACCGGTTACGACACCGGCAGGCCCGGGACTAAAGAACGAAATGGTCCTGCCCGTGGTGCTTGATCCCTGGGCTGCGAGCGCGCTCTATGAGGCTGCAATCCTTGTCGCCAAGAATCCCGGTAGCAAACTCTGGCTGGTCTCACTCGGCCCCAAGGCCAAGCTGCAACAGGTGATGATGACTGTCGCGCAGAAGGTGAACTTTGAACTGGTCCCCATCGACGGCCCCATTGGCGGCTTTCCCGATGCACACGCGACGGCGGCCGTTCTTGCTGAAACCATCGCCGCTCTGCCCGGTCTTGATCGCGATCGCCTGCTGTTGTTCGGCGGATGGGAATCAGCCACGCGCGGCGCGGGCATCACACTGCAACTCGTTGGCGAACGTCTCGGCATCACCGATCAGTTTCAGGGAGTGGACCAGATTGATCTGCGCGACGACATGAGCTTTGAAGTGCTGGAACGCGTTGAGGGGGGCAAACATCAAGTCTCCGTCTGCGCCGGAGCGCCTGCTGTCTTGGGCTGGGCTACGGGCAACCTTGCCGCGCCCCGCAACAACCCTCAACTTGGCATGGCCAATATGCGCACGATCATGCCCGCGCTGCAAAAGGCCAAGGTGGTAAAGCTCGAAACCGGCGGCCTTCGTTATATCTCCGTTGCCCTGTCCAAACAGCAGCGCACAACCCGCGTGGTGAAAGACCTCACTCCCGACGAGATTGCAGTCGAACTGGCCGCGTGGATTGGAGCGGAATAATGGAATCGATACTTGTACTCACGCACGCGGACGATACCGGAGCGGAACTCACCAAGGCCTCTCTTGAAGTTGTATCCGCCGGTACCCAATTGGCAGGCCGTCTTGGAGCCTCCCTTGCCATCGGCATTCTTGCCGCAGACCCTCAAGCCGCTGCCGCAACCTTGTCATCCACGGGCGCCCGGTTGCTGTGCGTCTCGGGCGAGGCCTTCATCAGTCCGCGCTATTCCACCGACGCGGCCGCGTGCGAAGCGCTTTGCCGCGCCGCCCAAGCCACCATCGTCCTCGCGCCCGCCAGTTCCCGATTTATGCGGGTAGCTGCCGGCGTAGCCTATCGTCTGGGTGGTTTCATTGACACGCACATTTCTGCGCTCGCCGGAACTTCATCCATTGAAGCCAGCCGCTGGTTTTATCGCCAACGGGTCGAGGCCGTGCTGAGCCGGGATGCGCGTCCCTGGTTCCTGCTGCTGGACCCGGGTACGCACGCTGCTTTTGCTGGTGAATCCACCCCCGCGCAAGTGGAGCAAGTTGCCGTTCAACTCCAGCCGCTTCGCACCACGGTCAACGGTCTTCGCTGCCCGTCGCTGGACGCGCAGACGATTCGGCCAGATGCCAGGCTCCTTTTTGTTGCCGGGGCCGGCTGGACTAAGAAGCAGCCCGACGGCCAAACGCACGTGCCTCAAGCCGGTGAACTGATACTTCATTTTCTGTGTGCTGCCGGTGCGTCACTGGGAAGCAGCAAATCGCTGGTCGATCAGGGTGGAGAAGGGCACTCGGTGCTCCCATTCCTCACGCATTTGAATCAGGTTGGACAAACCGGCGCCACGCCGCGCCATCCCAAAGGTCTGGCCACCTGCTGCCATGGCGAGGAGCCGCACGTTGTGGGCTGGCGCTTCATTGCCGAGCGTCGCGCCGTCAGCCTCGATCCAAATTGCGGCTGGGCGCGCGGCAAAGCCGACGTCGTCTATGTTGCCGATGCCTTCCAGGTGATGGCGAAGCTAAACGCCTTGATCGAGAACGAAAGCGCATGAAGCTCTGCGGCTACCCACGCACAACCGGATTTGAGAGAAGCCGGAATTTGAGGTGCTTGCCGCGGAATTGGCTCGGTAGTGGAGCAAAGAAGAACCGCGGCGTGAGCGGAAAACAGGAGACATGCGTCTAAGAGACGTCAAGGAAAAAAGATCGTTCCAATCCCTGCATCCCGGTCATTGCTGACGGTCTGCCGTTTTTTGATGTCAAGGGACTGGACGCGTATATTTGCCTCAAACCAAATGACGCCGGAGCGAGGTTGCATGAAATCATCTTGCGTTGAAGAGGTCCCAGGTGAGTAGCCCGGCCGATTCGTTCGCCAGTTCGCCCCCCGGCTCGCACAAGTCTCCGACAGAAATTGAGGCCGTCGATTCTCTCGATTCGACCGCCCGTTCCCGGTCCATCCGCCTGCCGCGCGGCGTGATCGGGACATTGGCTGTGGTTTTGGTGGTCGCGACTGTATTCGCGGTTCTACTCCTGCACACCAGATCCAAAGCTACCGGTGGCGCTCCACAATCTTTCGTTGGACGCTCCGCTGCGCAACAGACCCTGCGCCTCAAGGGCATGACCGCGGCGGTTGCGGCGCGGTCGATTATGGCCCCTCTCATTGCTGGCCAACAAGTGGGCACGCTCACTGTTACAAAGCTCGTCCCTAGTGGAACGCGCGTCAAAAAAGGAGACCTGCTGGTCGAGTTCGATCGCCAGGCTCAGTTGCGCGACTCTATTGACAAGCAGGCCCAGAGTGACGACGAAAATCAAAAAGTTGTCGAGGAACAGGCCAAGGAGGCCGCGGC
Source organism: Occallatibacter sp. (assembly GCA_049510095.1). Classification (GTDB taxonomy): domain Bacteria; phylum Acidobacteriota; class Terriglobia; order Terriglobales; family Acidobacteriaceae; genus Telmatobacter. Next base: position 271 of record JBEKZG010000129.1, on the reverse strand, counting down.
TCGCGCCAAAGACGAGACCGAGATGAAGCAGGCCGAAGACAGTTTGGCCAAAGCCAGGCTCGAAATGGAAAAAGTTGAGCTGCTCTCCCGCATTGACGCCGAAAAAGCGCAGGAAGATCTTGATGAAGCACAGGCTACGCTGGCGCAGTTGAAGGAAACCTTCGATCTCAAACGCAAGGCTGCGCAGGCCTCTATCCGCATTCTTGAGATCCAGCGCGACCGCACCCGCGAAACCATGCTTCACGCGCAGGCCAACTCGGCGCTGATGGAG
>JBEKZG010000128.1:0-8561 GCA_049510095.1 Occallatibacter sp. | reverse complement strand
TGGACGGGCGCGGAGAACGATCATGGGAACGATTAGCTCCGCATTCGGTTCGATCTCCGGCGCTCTGAATGCCGATCAGTCGGCTTTGAGCATAGTGGCCAATAACGTGGCCAACGCCAACACTCCCGGGTACACCGAGGAGACTCCGAACTGGCAGGAAAACGATCCGGTTCAGATCAACGGAGTTTCCTACGGAGATGGCGTGACCGAAACCGGCGCCACCTCGCAGCGGGACAGTGTGCTGGTTGCGCGCCTCGATCAGCAGCAGCAATCGGCTTCGGCATCCAGTGCGCGGTTAACGGCCTTGAATTCGATTCAGGCTCTCTTCACGCCTGATTCCGGTTCCAGCACTTCAACGGCCGGTGACATCGGCAGCGACATCACCAGTTTTTTCAGTTCATTTTCTTCCCTGGAGGCCAACCCCACCGACACGTCGCTGGACGAGCAGGTGCTTTCTTCGGCGACCACGCTGGCGGGCGACATTTCGAATGCCGCTGCCAGCCTGAACACCCAGCGGTCAGGCTTGGACCAGGAGGCGGCTGGCGTTACGAGCCAGGTGAACTCACTCACCGGCGCGATCTCGCAATTAAACCAGCAGATTCAGTCCGTTTCGCCGGATGCCGATGCGGGGACGCTGGAAGACCAGCGAGACGAGGACGTGAGCCAGCTTTCGCAGCTGATTGGAATCAACCAGGTCACGACGGAGAACAATGGCCTCTCCATCACTACCGCCTCCGGACAGTTATTGGTCTCAGAGGGGTCGAGTTATCAGCTGACCAGCGGTTCTGTGAACGGAGTTACCGACTTTTTTCTGGGCGGAACGGATGTTACCAAGCAGTTAGCTGGCGGCGGCGGGGAACTGGGTGGTTATCTCACAGCGCGGGATCAGGACATTCCCAACGCGCTCACTTCGCTTGATCAGTTGGCTTATAACGTCTCCACGCAAGTGAATTCGCTGAACAACTCGGGAACGGACTTGAACGGGGTCGAGGGCACGGGAACCAATCAGGCGGGAGTTACCGGAACAGGAACCACTCCGCTTTATATCTTCAATGAGCCAACCGTTGTATCCGGCAGCGCGGCAAGCATGAGCGTGGTCATGACCGATCCGAGCCAGGTTGCTTCGGCGGCCCTTGGAGCTGGGACCGGTGACAACTCAAATGCGACCGCCATGGCGAATCTGGCGAAACAAACGATCGTCAACGGTTTGACGCCTACCAACTTTTACTCGAACTTCGTCTCCACGCTGGGGGCGACTGTCTCGGGTGTCCAGGCGGAGAATACGGCGCAGAATGCGTCGGTGACGCAACTGCAGACGCAGAACGATGCGCTCTCCAAGGTGAATCTCAACGACGAAGCGGCCGCGATGTCGACGATGGAGAGCAGCTACCAGGCGGCATCGCAGGTATTTACGATGCTGAACACAATCATGGCATCGGCATTGAATCTGGGCGAACAGACAACGGTCTCGTAGCGCTGCAGAGTTGCTTTGATTAGCGCAAATGAGATGGGGCGCGACGTAACATGAGCGCCTGGTGAGAGTGGAGATTTCTAATGCGGGTGGATCCGAGTTATGTATCGAACCTGGTAGGCTCGCTCGATCAGAGCCAGTTTAACGAGCAGCAGTTGACGGCGGAGCTCTCGAGCGGCGTTAGCATCACATCCCTGAGCCAGAATCCGGTGGCTTCCGGTGAGAATGTGCTGCTGCTCAATCAGATTCAGCAGGACGACTCCTTTACGCAATCGTCGAGCCTGGTAACAAGCCAGTTGCAGGTGGCCGATTCATCGCTGGGCTCTGTGGTTTCCCAGCTTACACAGGCTGTTTCGCTTGCAACCAGCGCCAACAACGGCACCCTGAACGCAAGCGACGTCAAGTCCATCGGAAACCAGATTTCAGGCATACTCGACGAAGTGCAGTCGCTGGCCAATACCAGCTATCAGGGGCAGTATATTTTCGCCGGGGGACAGACCTCGACGACCCCGTTCACTACCTCGACGGCGACCTCACCAGCAGTGACAACTTACAACGGAGACCAGGATATTGATTACCTGCAGACTCCGAATGGGCAGAAGATCCAGCTGAATGTTCCGGGCAGCCAGATATTTCTTGGCAGCGGAACCAGCAGCGTGTTTGGCGCCTTGAACAACTTGATTGCCGACTACTCCAGCGGTACCGTGAATACCACTCAGGCCGTAAGCGACACCGAAGCATTGGGCACGGCGCTGAACTTCGTCTCCCAGCAGCGGGTGACCGTCGATAACTCAATCACGCAACTCACGGCTGCGAGCGACGCCGTCACCAGCGACCAGACCCAGGTAACCACAGCGCAGACCAACCTGATGCAGGCCGATGTGGCGCAGGTTTCCACGCAGCTCTCTCTCAGCGAGACGCAGCAGACCGCGCTTGAAGATGTCATTTCGCAACTCGATTCGGCTTCGAACAGCTTGTTCAGCAAAATGCAATAGACACATTGAATGATTGAACTTTCCGCAGCGTATCCACTCACGTTTATACTTGAGCGGAGGGACTCATCTTGTTCGCCCCAATTCGTTTTATCTGGAATGCAACCCGTGGCCACCGGCTGGCTCCCTGGCGGAGCGAGTATCTGCGCTGGCGTGTGGAGACTTATTCCGGGCAGCGTGCCGAGACGTTGACAGCCAAAAAAATTATGAGCTTTGTGTGGGCTTCGCGCTGGGAGCTACTGAGCTTTCTTGCGTGGACCGGCCGTCTGGACCGTGAGGTCCATAAGCGGGTGTGAACCGGGGCACTGGAGTTGTTGCGCGCATGAGATTCGGATCCGCCCACCTGGCTTGGTTTGCAGTCTTCCTGTGCACGGCTGCGGGTAGCGCTGCGGCCCAGCAACTGCCTCCCCCTGAGCCGCCGCTGCCAATGCCCAGCGCACACCCTGAAACTCCAACCCTGCGTGTGACAACCCAGGAAGTACTGGTCCCGACGCTGGTGGAAAAGGCTCATGGCGGGATTGTCTACGGCCTCAAGCCGGATGATTTTGTACTTGAAGATAACGGAGTGGCGCAGAAGATTCGCGTGCAGGAAGAGATGGATACCGCGCCGGTTTCGCTGGTGATCGCGGTCGAGCAGGGTGGCGTTAGCGCGCTGGAGTTTGACAAGGTTGCAAAGCTCGGTCCGCTGCTCGATACGTTCCTTTCCGATGGTCAGAGTCAGGCGGCTCTGGTGGGCTTCGATTCCATGCCGCACCTGGTTCACGACTACACGCATTCCAGCGAGGATATGAACCAGTCCCTAAAGCACATGGAGCAGGGTGACGGTGGAGACGCGATTCTGGACACCGTTAGCTATGCCGTGGATCTGCTGGAATCGCAGCCGAAGGAGTATCGCAGGGTGCTGCTGCTGATCAGCGAGGCGCGCGATCACGGCAGCAAGCACACGAAGGAGGAGCAGTTGATTGAGAAGATCGGTCGCTCCGACGTGCTTGTATTGAGCGTCTCATTCTCTCCCGCGCGTGCCGAGTTGCTCCACGACATGAAGGACAACGGTGATAACCGCACTATGAACATGATGTCGCCGTTGATCATGCTGATCCAGGCGTTCAAGAAGAATGTTTCGAAAGAAGTTGCCCACATGAGCGGCGGAGAATACACCACATTCACCGGAGACAAGGGCTTCGAAGAACGCGTGCTGGAAGCCGCCAAGCATGTGCGCAACCGCTATCTGCTCAGTTTCAGCCCTTCGAATCCGACGCTCGGCCTGCATACGCTCAAGGTGCGGACGGCGCAGGATTATGGGGCGCGGATTGTGGCGCGGGCGAATTATTGGATGGAGGCGGAGCAGTAATGAGCTCTGGTACCAATCGCGGACATTATGCCGCAGAATCTGTGGCATAATGTCCCTATGAGCCAAGCTGCCTCTGTTCCAGCGGTTTTTTCACCTCCTTTCGCATTCGATTGGAGAGAGATTGAGCGCGGCCTTCCCATCTCTACGCTGGAGGAGTTCGCCGCCTACTCCGGCTTTACCCTCAAGGATTTGTTGGGGGTCGTAATCCCCGCTCGGACTCTGAAACACCGCCGTCAACGGCAAGAGCCGTTGAGCCTTGATGAGTCGGACCGGCTGGCGCGGGTTGCGAGGATTTACGAATTGGCCGCGAAAGTCTACGGGGATCGCGAGGACGGCAGGAAGTGGCTGTCTGGCAAGAAGCGCCGCTTTGATGGGAAGACCGCGCTGGAGATGTTACGAACGGAAGCCGGTGAACAGGCGGTCCGGGACTTCCTGATCCAAATTGACGAGGGTTACTTCGCATAAATGAGCACACGCGAGTATGACCCTTCATGAACGTTCTTTGGCGAATAAGTAAATACGCAGATTTGAGCGGGGAAGGCGGGCGGATAGGCTCCGCGCGCTGGCATACGATGGGGAGACCTGTCGTCTATCTGACAGAGAATCCAGCCAGCGCAATGCTTGAGCGAATCGTCCACATGATTGACCTAGACGTGAACGAGGATGGAAATCTTCCGCGTTTCTATCAACTGCTTCAGGTCTCGGTTCCCGACGAAGTTGCAATAAAGCAGTTGAACACGCTCACCCCAACCGACTGGCGGGAGCACCTTGAGTTTACGCGCGGAATCGGCGACATATGGTTGGCCTCCGGTGAGACAGCTCTCGCCCGTGTTCCTTCCGCGATAGTTCCTCGCACTTGGAACTATCTTCTAAATCCCGAACATCCCGATGCCAGAGAGGTGCAGATAGCCGAGGTCGTCAAAGAGAAATTCGACAATCGCCTATTCCGTTTCAACACCCGCTGAAAGATGAAGGTTTACGTTCTGATTCCGGCAGGGTGGTACATGGCACTCAACCGCTCATTCATGGTAATCTCACAATAGACACTTGAGAGTGGATCTGAGAAGACAAGAGGAGTAACACACGCCGTGCTGGCGACTGCTAAGAAAACAACACTAATCGAACGCTTCCGCACCCACGAATCGGACACCGGCTCTCCGGAAGTCCAGATTGCAATTCTGAGTGAGCGGATTGGCGAATTGACCGAGCATTTCAAGACACACAAGAAGGATCATGCTTCCCGTCGTGGGCTCCTGATGCTGGTCAGCAAGCGCCGCCGCCTGCTGGATTACCTGAAAGCGCACGATACTGATCGCTATCGCGACGTGATCGGCAAACTCGGTATCCGCAAGTAATCAGAAAGCAAACATTGACCCGGAAGCGCCCAGACCGGACATTGGTCACGGCTCCCGTTCTACCCAGAATCTGGGGCCATGGTGCACCTGGCGAAATTCAACCGATGCCAGGGGCTGCGCACAGCTATCGGCTGCGCGCGGCCCAGGCACCCCGGTCGGCATTCAGGCGGGAATCCAATCCCTCTTGCACGGGCGGCTCTCCTGAGCGCGCCCTGCTGCCTGCCAGCTCGACGGCTGTCGATCCCGGCTCTTCCGGCGCCTTGCCCAAACAAATATCCCAAGCGAAAAAACTGAAACGAGGACATGTATGTCTACCAAGCATGAAGTAGCTGTCGAGCTTGCCGGCGGCAAACGGCTGGTCTTTGAGACCGGCCGGATGGCAAAGCAAGCCTCTGGCGCCGCACTGGTGACCACGGGCGAAACCGTTGTTCTGGCAACCGCGGTGGCGTCCCCCGACGCACGGGAAGGGATTGATTTCTTCCCCCTTACAGTGGACTACCGTGAGTACACCTACGCGGGCGGCCGCATTCCCGGCGGCTTTATCAAGCGCGAAGGCCGGCCCAGCGAGAAAGAAGTTCTCACCTGCCGCCAGATCGATCGCCCCATCCGCCCATTGTTCCCCGATGGCTTCCGCAATGAGACGCAGGTGATTGCTCTGGTCTTCTCCGCGGACAAGGATAACGATCCCGATGTGATCGGCATCAATGCCGCGGCCGCGGCCCTGGCTCTATCCGATATTCCGTTCAGCGCCACCGTGGGCGCTGTCCGCGTTGGGCGCATCAATGGCGAATTCGTCATCAATCCGACCTACGACGAGCGCAATGTCACCACGGTGAACATCATGGTTGTCGGACACAAGGACGGCATCGTGATGATCGAGTCGGGAGCCAAGGAAGAGACGGAAGAAGTCATTCTTGAGGCTATCGAGTTTGCTCACGCGGAGATCAAGAAGATTGTGGCCGCGATCGACGAGCTGGTTGCTCTTGCAGGCAAGCCCAAGCGTGCGTTCACCGCTCCGGAGTTCGATGAAGCGTTCTTCGCGGAACTAAAGGCGAAGGCAGGCGACAAGCTGAAGGATGCCCTGGATACCAAGACCCACGGCAAGACTGAAAGCTACGCCCTGATCAAGAAGCTCAAGGATGAGCTGGCTGCCGAACTGCCCGCCGACGATCCAGGCGCGAAGAAGAAACTGGCAACCTATTATGAGCATCTCCGGGAAAGGACATTCCGCGAGCAGGTGGCCAAGGAGCGCGTTCGCCCCGATCGCCGCGCCTTTGACGAGATTCGCCAGATCACGATTGAAACCAGCGTTCTGCCCCGCACCCATGGTTCGGCATTGTTTACGCGAGGTGAGACCCAGGCCCTGGTTACGGCCACGCTGGGCACTGCCGATGACGGACAGCGGCTGGAGAGCTACGAAGGCGAGAAGAAAAAGCCGTTCATGCTTCACTACAACTTCCCGCCCTTCAGCGTGGGCGAAACGGGCCGCATGACCGGGACGGGACGCCGCGAGATTGGGCATGGAGCCCTTGCCGAGCGCGCAGTCTCCGCGGTTCTTCCGGAAGCGGAAGATTCTCCCTACACGATCCGCATCGTTTCCGACATTCTCGAATCGAACGGGTCTTCATCGATGGCTTCGGTCTGCGGTGCGAGTCTTGCCCTGTATGACGCAGGCATCGCGCTCAAGGGCGCCGTTGCCGGTGTCGCCATGGGACTGGTGAAGGAAGGCGACGATTACGCTATCCTTACCGACATCGCCGGGGCGGAAGACCATTACGGAGACATGGACTTCAAAGTGGCCGGAACCCGCAAGGGCATTACCGCGCTGCAGATGGACATCAAGATCGGCGGTCTGACCCGCGAGATTCTGCAACAGGCGATGGAACAAGCCCGCCGCGGCAGACTCTTCCTGCTGGACAAGATGGACGCCGTATTGGATGGGCCCCGCACCGAGCGGTCGCAGTATGCGCCCCGCATTGAAACCCTGATGATTCCCACCGACAAGATTCGCGATCTGATCGGAAAGGGCGGCGCAACCATTCGCAGCATCATCGAGCAGACCGGCGCCAAGATCGATGTGGACGACACGGGCCGGGTGAGCGTTGCCTCCTGTGACGGTGAGGGCCTGAAGAAGGCTCTGGAAATGATCGGCAACATCACCGCCGTGCCGGAGGTTGGCAAGATCTATCTAGGCAAGGTGGTGCGGCTGGCGGAGTTCGGCGCATTTGTCGAGCTTTTCCCCGGCACCGATGGCCTGCTGCATATCTCCGAGATCGCAGAGCATCGCGTGAAGGAAGTGAAGGACGAACTGCGCGAGGGCGATCAGGTGATGGTCAAGGTTCTGGCCATCGAGGGCAATCGGATCAAGCTCAGCCGCAAGGCGCTCATCAAGGAACAGCGCGCCAAGCTGGGCCAATCGGCCCCGGCCGCGGTTGAAGCCGAAGATGTGGAGATTTCCGCCTCCGAATCTCCAGCCGCTCCGGTAGCGCACGCCGCACCACCCAAGCCGCGCAACGAGTTTGACGAGCGTCAACCGAAATCGAACCAGAGCACCATCCTTATCGAAGGCGGGGATGATTTTGAAGAGGAAGGCCTGGAGGAGTTCGACGAGGAGAGCGAGCCGAACTTCAATCGCATCGATGGCGCGCCGGTTCCAGCCGGACCAACGGGTATCGCGGCTGTCGCGGGCAGGCCAAAGGTGGACAACAATCGCCGCCGTCGCCGTCGCCGTCCCGGTGGTGGGGGTGGTGGTGGACGCGGTCCTGGAAGCGGCGGCGGTCAGGGTTAGAGCGGTTTGATTCGACTCAAGAAGCAGAAAGGCCCGGAGGTCAACTCCGGGCCTTTCGCTATCTGACTTCATTTGTAGTACCATCTGCAATACCTTGACACATATTCAGAAGAAGGCAAAGGAGAGTCGCATGACGGCAGGTCTTCGATCGATTTTGGTAGCTGCATTTTGTGTTCTATGTGTGCAGAGCGCTCTGGCGGGTGCGCCGTTGAAAGGAATTGATGTGAAGCTGGGGAAGAACCCGGGCGGCGGGTGCGCGGCGCGGACGACTGATAACTCTGGGAAGGCCAACTTTGGTGTCTGGCCCAAAGGCAACTATACGCTGAGCTTTGCGCCGGCGGCCTCGCCGAAATCATCGGGTCATGCATCCGAGCGCGCGGAAACCGCTCTGCCTGCTGCTCCGGTTTCGGCGAAGATGCATGTGGTGATTCAGGGTGCTGCGGGTGGAAAGATCGAGCGGGAGATTGATGCGGGCGCGGAATCGGCGCGTGTTGCGCCTATCCAGTTTTCGCTGAGTGGGAGCGAGGAGCTTGTCGTCGTGGTTACGGCGGCGCCGTGAATGCTGTGCGGAGTTTACAGGGTCAGGAGACTCGCAATGCGGGCG
>JBEKZG010000127.1:0-8567 GCA_049510095.1 Occallatibacter sp. | reverse complement strand
CCATTTAATCTGGGCAATCAGCACGATAAGCATAGCCAGCGTGCCACCTGCTTGCAGCCACCAGGCCAGCAGGTTGCTTCGCTTTAGTCTTTTTCGAATTCGCAAGAAACCGAAAATGAACGCAACCACACAGATCAGCACAAAGATCAAATCCGAGTAGTTCGCAGCGATCCATGATGCAAGCGGCTTCAATTCGCACCTCCTTCCGAAGGTGCGCTTCCGGAGATGAGCGCGTTGGCGAGCTGTTCGGCGGCGCGGTAGTCGCTTTCGGCGGCGGGGCGGCCACCGTACCAGGTGTGCTCAAAGCTGCGGGTCAGCGTGGCGAGGCGGGGTTTGCGCGGATCGTCAGGAGCAACAAGGGCCAGATACTCGCGGGGCGTGCGGGCGCGGTCGGCGGGCCACAGGCGGCGTGATTCGAGGCGGGAGATAGCGGCCCAGTAGACGAAGTGAATGGCCTCGCGCCACAGGCCGGCGGCTGCGGCGGCGCGGGCGTCTTCAAGCCACAGTTGCCAGTCGCGGGCAGAGGCGGCTCCCCGATCCGGACCGTGGTCTTCCGGCACCAGGCGGATGCGCCAGCGGCGCTCGAGTTGCAGAAGCCCCCACACGAGGCCCACACAGACGATAAGAATGAACCCGCCGATGAGCGCGCGGCCGATCCAGGGTGAGCGGGCGCCGAAATTCGCGGCGGTCTCAAAGAGCATGTTGATCCAGTTGACGATCTTTTCCCAAAGCGTCTCGCCGGGGTCAGGCTGCCCGAGGTTGCGGAAGTCGCGGCCGGCGAGCACCTGGGCCATGGCGGCGCGCTGCTGGGAGTGCGCGTGTTGGCTAGCCGGAGGGGCGTCGATTTGGGCAAGGTCACTGGCGAGACGGGTTTCTGCGGCTTGGAGGAGCTGGGTGGTGGTGGGCGGGGGCGGGAGCACGTCCTTAAGGGAAAAGAAGTCTCTTCCGGGATGGGATTCACCGGGAGCGGGGGCGGGTTTGCCCTTGTCCTTACTGTTGTCTTTCCCATTTTTGAGATCGGCGGATTTCCGGCTCTCGTCCACCGGGGCGTCTTTGTCCTGAGCTTTGGAGAGCAACACGCGGAGCCATCCGTAGCGAATCAGGCGGCGCTCGGCGTTGGGGCTGTTCGGAAGGGGGACGTGATCGTCGGGGCCGACCAGGGATGGGTCGCAGGTCTTCATGTCGCGGGCTTTGGCGCAGGCTTCCACGATGACCGTGAGCGCCTGCAAGTGCGTGCGGTACTGGTCCAGCGAAGCTTCATTCCAGTGGCCGGCGGGCGGCGCGGGCGTGGCCGGAACTGGACTTGTGGCGCGCGCGGGCGCGGAGGTCAGAAGGGCTGCCAGGACTGCGACCGCCAAAATAGGGGCTGCGAGGATGGGGCGGGCGGTCACAGGTGCGCCTCGCTTGTTATGGCTGGGGTCGCGGCGGGCGTAACGAGTGTCTCTTCTTCGGCCGGGGGCGCGGGCAATATTGGGGTTGGCGCGGTCATTGTTGGCACGGTTAGGCCTGCGGCGTCCATCATTCTCTCGATGTCGTAGCCTTCGAGGCGTATGCGCTGATCATAGTAGAAGAGGGTTAGGGCGATGGGGTAGATGGGGCCGAAGAGGGCAAGAACAACCAAATTCAACGTCTGGCTGAGGATCGGGTAGAGGCTGTGGGAGATCCATCTCACATGGGTTGTGTGGGCGATCCGGATCGCGATCAGACGAAGAATCCCCCGAAAAGAGGCTGAAAGCATCCACGAAGCAGTTGCGAGGGCGACCCAGGTTAACGCAATCCGCCAGCGGCTTCTACGTGTGAGCTTCCAACTGCGGCCAAGGGCGCGGAAAGCTTTCAGGTTCTCGATTGCCGCAGCGGGAATGGCGAGGGATAGCGACGAGCCAACCCAGAGAAAGGCCAAGAGGCCGGCCGCGAACCAAAAACCTGCGATCACGGTCGTTGGTTCAGACTCAAGGAAGCCCTTGGCTCCGAGCGCATCGAGAGTCTCCATGGTGGAGACGAACAGCGCTATGGTGAGAGCCTCAATGATCACCAACCCAGCAATGAGTGTGAGCGCCGCCAGCCACAGATAGATCCGCCATCGCGCGCCGAAGAACCGCCAGGCCTGATGAGTCTTTATCTCTTCGCAAAGGACGATGCCGGAGACAAGCTTCAAAATCACTGGAAAGACAAGGAAACCGACAAAGCTCTCCAAGTGGTAATAACCAATCGCGAAGACCGCCCGCGTCATATAAATGCCCAGGGTCCAGTGATTGTCGCTGACGGCAGAGGAATAGAGATGAAACCCGAAAGCGTCTGCTAACGCGGTACCCTCGACGACGACTGCGGGCACGAAGGCAACAGCCAGGAACGCCCAGAACTGCTTGCGATATATCTGCAGGCTGCGGTCGAGGATTTCGCCCAGGTTCATGGGGCCCAGGGGGGCTGTCATGCCAGCGCTCCCGGTTGCGGCGGTTCAGCCGGAGTCGCCTCTGGGACTGCGTTCGGCAATTGGGGCGAGGGGGCCTCGGCTGCGGAAGATGCGGTCATCGTTCCATTCGATTGCAACGCTGGGAGAATCGGCGGCTGCGGCGCGGGGACGACCAAGCCGGCTTGCTGCATCATCCACTCGATGTCGAAGCCTTCGAGGCGAATGCGCTGGTCGTAGTAGAAGAGGACGAGCGCGATGCTGTAAACAGGCTGTGTCAAAGCCTGAACCGCAAAGCTGATGGCATAGTTGAGAAACAGGAAGGTCATGCCGGCAGCTTGCTGGTTCTGGGGATTTTTTGCGCCAGGCGCCAGCGCTAGTGCGATGAGGATGGGGACCATCATGATCATCGAGAGCACATAGTTGATGACGCCGATGAGAAGAAAGAGAAGGAAGATGCGCCCCTTGGTTCCCTTGCTGAGCGAGGCGCTGCGCTTGAGGGCGGGCCATGCGCTGGTCTGCTCGACGACGCAAGCGGGGAAGGCCAGGCTGAGGCGGAGGGTCATCCAGATGCAGTAGGCGGCGACTGCGAGAGCGGACAGAACCGCAAACAGGGCGACGATGACGCCGCCCGCCGCGCCCGCTCCCGCAGATTGCGCGAGCACCATACCGCCGGCGGAGACCATCACAATCGCAAGCCAAGCGGCAACGGGAGGTCCTGCGATGATGAGAGCCTCAAAAAAGAGGAGCCCGACGTAGCGCCAGCCGCGCGCCCAGATGGCCCGGTAGGCCTCGCGGATGATGGTTTTCTGGTCAAAGCAGGCGCGCGCCGCTGTATGGCTCATGGCGGCCATCGATAAAGCTGTAATGCCAAAGTAAATGGGAATGGCCACCAGCAGGATGCCGATGGCAGCGAGCCCGAGGAGCACCGCAGTACCCGGAGTGGGGCCGGACGTGGAGCCGGCAGAACCGGCAACGCCGAGGTCCGATCCGAACCAGGCGAAGAAGAGAAACACTCCGGATGCGCCGACGAGCAGAAGAGCCGTTGGAACCGCGGCAATACCGAAGAGCACGAGGAATCGCGAGCGGTAGATCTGGACCGTGCGGTCGAGGATCTCGCCGAAGTTCGACGGGCGTAATGGGTCATTCATGCAGGTTTCCCGGAACGAGCGGGTTTTCGGGCTGGTCTTCGTGCGGTACTGATTCGGTCGGCACCGCAGGTGGCTCTGGAACGGGAAGGGAAGGGGGAGCGGGAGCGGGAACGGTGAGGCCGGCCGCGTGCATCATCCACTCGATGTCAAAACCTTCGTTGCGCACGCGCTGGTCGTAGTAGAGGAGGGTAATGCCGGTGGCGTAAATGGGGCCGAGGAAGGTGTTGGTGAAGAAGCCGATGAGCTGCGAGATGATGCTCAGGGTCGGTGAAATTTGGCCGTGGCTCTTGAATATTCCTACGAAGGTGAAGATCTGGGTGATGCCGACCAGCCCGATCTTGATGACCCCGACCAGCAATCCGAGGACGAAGATGCGCCAACGCGCACCTTTGCTTAGATCGATGGCACGGCGCAGAGAGGCGAGAGCCGGGGTGTCCTCGACCACACAGGCCGGAAGAGCCATGGCATAGCGCAGGCCCATCAGGATGGTGTATATGCCGACGGGGAAGATGAGGATGAAGAAGGCTATCGCGGCGATGCCGACGGTCATCAACGCTTTGGGATCGGCCATTGAGACTTGCTGGGCGGGAGTGCCGAAGCCTTTAATGTTGGAAATCATGACGCCGAAGAAGCCCATGTAGAGCAGTGCGATGGGCAGCCAGACGACAACGGCGGTGATGGTCATGAGCCACAGATAGCGACCGGCCCTGGACAGTGTGGATGAGTAGGCACTGCGGATGCTGGCCGGCTGGTCCATGTTGACCCAGGCCACGGCGCGGCTCACGGCGGCCACAACCGGCCCGAAGAGGATGCCCAGAATCAGCATTTCGACGAGGCCGCCAGCAAGAGGGAGCCACAATTCCGGCTCGGCGCTTTTCGCATTCTTCGATAGCATTTGCAGCCCGAGGAGCAGCAGGTTGAGCACGAGCGCCGTGCCGGCATACGGGGCAAAGATCCCTGCGAACAGAACGAAGTTCCGCCGGTAGAGCTCGGCTGTGCGATCGAGGATTTCGCCAAGGGTGAACGGGCGGAGGTTGGATTCCATGCGGATCTCCTGAGGAACTGCTTGTAGGCGCTTGCCGGAATGCTAGCACAGGCTCAAACGTCCCGCCGTGAGAGAGCTATCATCGAGTAGCTTGTATTTGCAAACAAATAACTGGCTCAACATGCTTGGGGTAAACTGGAATCCCACGCGATGGACGGACTTCGCACCTCGGTAAACGACCTCGCCAAGGCATGCGCCCACTCCGCCGACGCTGCGGAATGGGAAGAGTTCCTGCGTCGCTGCACCCCCCTTGCCTCACTGGTGGCGCTGAGGATTTCCCGGTCGTGGGTGAACGTGGCAGCTCCTGGAGTGGTGGGCGATATCGTGCAGGAGATCTTCCTCAAGCTTTGCGAGCAGGAGCGCCGCATTCTGAGAGAGTTCGAACCGCGCGGTGAGGATTCGTTCCTGGGCCTGCTGCGCATGGTATCCGCGTCGGTGGCGAACGATTATTTCCGCCGTATGTATTCCGCGAAGCGGGGTGGCAAAGTGGTAACCATGCAGATTGCCGAGGATGGCGGAACTGGCCTCGCGGCGGGCGGAGACACGACGGCGGATCTGGAGCAACAGGTGCTTCTGGCGCAACTTGACGAGAAGCTGCGGTCGGCGCCGGAAGTGATTGGGGAACGGGACCGCGCGTTGTTCTGGCTCTACTACCGGCAGGGACTGACCGCGGAGGAAATTGCCTCGATGACCGGGGCCGGGTTGACGGCAAAGGGAGTTGAAAGCGCGCTGCGCCGGGTTGCGAAGTGGCTGCGCGGAGAGATTCAGAGACCTGCGCCGGGGAATCAGCCTGAATCGGGGTAGATCGAGAGAATTCTTTCTGAAAGGAATGTTGCCGGAAAGCCCGTTATATCGAGTGTAGACATGAGCAAGGATGACCCAAACCCGAAACGCCCGTCAGACCGGTCCGGGGATGCCCTGAGCAGGGCGCTGGACGAGTTGATGGAAGCCGGTTCGACCCGCCCCACTGGGAAGAACTGGGAACAAACTATTGCGGCGGATTTGAGCGGCTGTCCCAAGCCGGGCGAGTGGCTCCCGCTGCTTGGCGGCGGAGCGGAAACCTCAGATCCGGCAATGGTTGACGCGCTGCTGGCTCATGCGGCGCAATGCCTAAGCTGCGCGAACCGCTTGCGGATTCTGACTGCGGAGGAGACCGAAGAAGAAGCAGCCGAGTTGCGCAAGCTGGCGCAAGCATCCAGCGATTGGCAACGCGGGCTGGCGGCCGAACTTGCGCGAACACCCTTTCAGAGGTCGGGCTTTCAAAATTCGGGCCCTCAGGATTCGGGCCGCAAAGGATCGGGCCCTGTGGTGCGCTTCAGCCGCGGGAGAGCTTCGCGGTTGTATCTATGGGCAGGATCGGGAATTGCGGCCACGCTGGCCATCGCTGCCGTGACCTTCTACTGGTGGCAACAGTCAAATTCTCCTGAAGAGCTGTTGGCCGAGGCTTATACACAATCCCGCGCCTTCGACCTCCGCATGCCGGGGGCGGGGTTCGCCGCCATGAGCCCCCAGGATCATCTGCGCGGCAGTGGCGGGGGACACGAATCTTCAAAGCTGCTGGATGCGCGCGCTCACATTGAGCACCAATTGGAGAATGCACCCGAGGATCCGCACTGGCTGCAATTGGAAGCACGCGCGGAGATACAGGAAGAGAAGTTCGATCAGGCAATCGACATATTGGACCGGCTGCTGGCTACCGAAGCGGTAACCCCCAGCCTGCTGGTGGACGATGCCACGGCTTACTTTGAGCGCGGCACCAGTACGGGCAGCGAGAACGATCGCGCGACCGCCCTGGATTACCTGCGCCGGGCCGACGAACTCGCACCCGGCGATACGCTGGTCCTGTTTAATGAGGCGGTGGTCATGGAAGACCGCGGCCAGGCGATGAACGCGGTTGAAACCTGGAACCGGTATCTGCGCTTCGAGCGCGACCCCCACTGGCTGGCCGAGGGCAAGAGCCGCCTGCTAGCTTTGGAACAGAAACTGAACCAGTTGAAGACGCACCAGAGCCGGATGGATGAGCACCTTGGAACTCCGCAGGCAATGCGCGCGCTGGCGGCCGATCCCGAGACGCTGGCATCGATAGACGAAGAGCTTTCGAGCACGTTGCTGCCCCGGCTGCTGCTTTCAGCATTTCCCTCACCGGGAGATTGCTCGCGCGGTTCTCCCTGCGCATCCGGTTGCCCGGAGACTTGTCAGGCCGCCCGAACCCTGCTGAACGCCCTCGCCGCCTCACTTGAACGCAACCACCAGGATCCCTGGCTCACCCAATTCCTTCCCTCCGGTTCTTCCCCCAGCGAGCCCAATCTGAATTTCATCGCGGCGGCGCAGACGCTTGCCCAGGCGCTCGATGCCGATACGCGTGGCGACTACCTCACGGCACAAACGGAGACGGTGAAATCCGGAGCGCTGTTTCACGCTCTCGGCAATGTGGCTGGAGAAGACCGGGCCGAGGTGGAGCAATCGTATGCGCAGCTGCGCTTGTCGAATCTTCCAGGCTGCTACAGCGCAGCGCATCCTCTGCTGGGCCGCGACCCGCAGTTTGCCTGGATTCAGATCCACGATCTTACGCAGGATGCCTACTGCGATCCAGCCCCCGGAACCGCGACTGAGGACAATCCAGCGCTTCTGCGTGCGGTTGGACTTGCGGAGGACCGGCACTATGCGCTGCTCGAGTTGCGGGCCCGGAACATGCTTGGCTCAGCCGCGGTGGATGCCCTGGATTCCGAATCCGCCTGGCGGGACTATCTGGCCACGGTGCGGAGGTTTTATTCAGGCGACTATCCCGCTTTCCGGCTTTATACCACTCTTTCCGGATTGCAGGAGGTGGAGCGGGGCACGCCGAGAGTGCGGCTCTCCTTGCTGCTGCAGCGCGAAGTCCTCGGGTTGATTCAGTTGACGCCGAGCCGGGAGTTGATACCAACCGAAAGGCTCAATCTGGCGGCGGCGGCGATTCGCGCGGGAGCCGCCGATGAGGCCCGGGAGCAGATGCGGCTGGCGCGGAGCGAGTTGGCAGCCAACGGCGGCGACAAATCCGTAGAAGGCTTTCTGGGCGAGACAGAGCTCTCCATGGCCCAGATGTATCTTGAACGGCGAGACCTGACGGCGGCGACGCAGATGCTGGATTCGGCCCACGGCCATATGGCCGGTGAACACAACTCGTATCATCGCCGCGATTACGCAATGGTACGCGGCCAGCTTGAACTGGCGGAGGGGCATCCGGAAGCGGCCGAACCCATGTTGAGAGAGGCGCTGCTGGAGGAAGAACGGCTGGCGGGCAAAGGCGGCGAAGAGAGCGTCGTGCTGGCGCAGCAGGATCGGGAATTGTACGCGGTCTTGGCCGGCGTCTGGCTGGCGGAAGGACGATCGGGCGAGGAGGTCCTGTCTCTCTGGGAACGATACCGGCTGCGAATCCTGGGCGATGCGGTACCTGTTTGCGCACAAAAGTCGCTTGACTGTCTGAGGCCCAAGGTCGCAGACGCGCTCAAACGGCTCGGACCGGACCAGTTACTGGGACAAGTGGTACTGCTCGACCGCCTGCTGCTTTATAAGGCTACGAGCCAGGGTGTGACCTGGAGCCAGGAACCGATAGGAAAAAATGAAGTACTGGCCGCGACCGCGCCACTGGAACTTGCGGTGACTTCGCCCACCACTCCGATGGATTCCGTTGACCGCGTGGCACAGCGGGTGGGCGGCATCCTGCTTGGCCAGCTTGCACAGCCGGAAGGGACGAAAGGAGCGAACGCCGGAAAACCCGGAGTGGCGCCCGGGGGGCTGGCGCTTGCGGGTCTGGTGCTTGAACCTGATCCCGTGCTTGGGAATCTTCCCTGGCCCTCGGTTGCAACCGCCGCTGGACCGATCGGGTTGGAATTCAGCTTGGAAGAGTCACCGTCGTTGCTGCTGGAACGCAGGCCGGCAGGGTACGGGGCTTCCTCTGCCGGCGCGCCCGGCAAAGCGCTGATTG
>JBEKZG010000126.1:0-8682 GCA_049510095.1 Occallatibacter sp. | reverse complement strand
AACCGCCAGCAATCCTACCCACAGCAAGCCATACTTGCGGCGTCGCCATCCAATCGGCAGCAACACCAGAACGCATGCCAGCGGAACATCGCCCCAGCCAAACGGGGAATTCAAACGCGCCGAAGAACCCGCCTGCCCCGTCGAGATCGCCACCGTAACGTTTCCGGTCACTCCCGCGTTCAGTGTTTCGCTCGCCGGACTAAACGTGCAAATCGCATTCGACGGAAGCGTTCCGCACTGGAATGTAAAGGTTCCCTGCGATCCATCCAGCGGTGTAATCACCAGCGTAAAGTTGGCCGTCTGCCCGCTCGACACCGTCTGGGTAGACGACCCGGTCGTCGTCAATGTGAAATCGACCCCCATCCCGCTCAACGCCACTGACCCAGATGCCGCCGCCGTGCTGCTGGTAATCTTCAGGGTCCCGGTAAGCGCTCCCGCGCTCGCCGGCGCGAATACCACCCACGTCGTGCAACTCGCTCCCGGCGCCAGCGTCGCCAGACACTCATTGCCCACCAGCTGGAACCCCGCTGTAACCACCAGCGCCAAATTGCTGAACGGCACGTTCGTCGAAGGATTTGTCACCGTCAAAGTCGTTGCGCCGCTCGTCGTACCCACGCCCACACTCCCAAAGCTGATCGCAGCCGGCGTCGCCTGAATCGCTCCCAGCCCGCCGCCCGTTCCGCTCAACGCCACCGTCGCCGATGTCGCCACAGCCGCGGAAGTGATGGTCAACGTGCCCGTTACAGGCCCGCTCGCTGTGGGCTGAAAAGCCACCCCCGCGGTACAGCTTGCTCCCACCGCCAGGCTGTTCACGCATGTGTTCTGTGTCAGGCCAAATTGCGCGCTCACGCCGAAACTAAGGGAGGTCGCGGCAAAGCTTCCCGTGTTACTCACCGTCACCTTCTGCGCCGCGCTCGACTGGCCTGGAATCACAACCGGGAATGTCAATTGCGTTGGACTGACGCTGAGCCCGGTCGTTGTGGTCCCCGTGCCGTTCAGCCCCACGCTCACCGCCGGCACACCCAGCGTGGAAGACGAAATCACCAGCGTTGCCGCGTTTCCGCCGGACGTCGCCGGAGTAAAGCTCACTTGCACCGTGCAACTGCTTCCATTTGTCAGCGCCGTCCCGCAGGTCGTCGTCCCCGTCGCAAAGCTCCCCGCTCCCGGTCCTGTGATTTGAAACCCAACATTCGCCATCGGAGCTCCGCCCGTATTTGTCACCGTCAGCGTCGCTGGCGCGCTCGCCACACCCACCTGTTCCGGCGCAAAACTCAGGCTCGCCGCGCTCACGCCGATCGCCGCCGGCTGTAATCCCGTTCCGCTCAACGCGACAGTCTGTGTCCGCAGCAAGTCGGAAACCGTCAGCGTTCCTGTTTGTCCCCCTGCCTGAACCGGCGCAAACGTCACCGCAATCGCGCAGCTTGCCGGCCCCGTCAGTTGTGTCCCACAATTGTTCGATTGCTGAAACGCCCCGCTTACCGACACCGCAATCGACGTAAGCGGCAGCCCTCCACCGTTGGTCAGTGTCACCGTTTGCGCCGCTGAGAGCTGCCCAATAACCGTTCCGGGAAAACTGAGCGATGTGGCCCCCAGGGTATCCGTGGCCAGCTCTGCCCCCGTCCCGCTCAGGGCTACCGTCTGCGTTCCGGCGTCGTCGACCAGCGTCAGCGTTCCCGTCGCTGCGCCTGTCTGGCTCGGCGTAAACTCCACCATGATCTGGCAAGCCGTAACCGCTGCCAGTGAGCTCGTTCCGCACGCGTTGCTTGAAATCGTGAACGGCGGAGTAATCGTCAGGCTCGTAATCGGCACCGCAATCGAGCCGTTGTTTCCGGCCTCCACCTGCAGCGGCAGTGAGGTCGTCCCCAACGCAACCGCGCCGAAATTCACCGCTGCGGGCGTCAGGCCCACCACGCCGGAGGGCGTGCCCGTTCCGCTCAGTGCCGCCGTCAATTGCCCGCCCAGAACGTCTGCGTAGATCGTCATTGTCCCGGTCCGGCTTCCAGTAGTTGTGGGCGTAAATGTGACCTGGATGCCGCAACTCCCTCCCACTGCTTCGGTCGCATTCTGGCAGTTGTCCGTCTCGCTGAAGTCCCCGCTCATCGTAATCGAACTCACCGTCAACGCAAGATTGCCCGTGTTCTCCAAGGTCACCGTCTGCGCGCTGCTCTCGGTCCCGAACATCTGGCTGCCAAACGTCAGCGAGCCTGGGTTGGCCGTCGCGCTTGTCCACCCCGTGCTCGCCGACCACAACGGCGTTTGCCACACCCCTCGCCCGTAGGTGGCCGCCACCAGCACCTGTGCTTCCGCTCCCGCGCTCAATCCAACCACCGGCGCCTCCGGGAGCCCCGTCCCAAATGCCGACCAGCAAGTCGACGGAGAATTCGCGCAACTTCCAACTTGCGTCGTGAAATAAACCCCCGCGTCCGTCGCAATGTACACGGTGTTCGCGTTCTGCGGATCAACCACCACCGCGCTCGCCGGAGCCAATGGCAGATTCGCATTCAGCGCTGCCCAATGCGCCCCGCCGTCGATTGACCGGTACAACACGCGCACCCACTCCGGCTGGGTGGGAATGCCCTCAACAGTCACATACACCGTATTCCCGGTCGCATCGTGCGGATCGATGAAGATGCTCGAAATATCAAGCCCGTAAGCGTTCATCGCAATCGTATCGTTAGTCACCGGATTCAATGTCAGATCCCGCCAAACAGGCGCCGCACCACCAGCCGGGTTCACCGTCGCCCTCAGAACATGTCCCGGCAGCAGCGTTCCTCCGTTCGCCGACCCGTACATGCCTGCATAGATCACTTCGCTCCCACCCGCCAGGGCCATCGCCGTAATCGAACGGATCAGGGCATCGCCGCTGCACGCCGCATTCGCCGTCCCGCTATCCAGAATCGGGCTGATTGCATTCCCGGCGCTCCACCCAATTCCGCTCGCCGGCCCACGCCACACCCTGCACGTTCCAATCAGCAATTGCGTCGTATCCAGCGCGTCAACCAGAAAAGGCGCGGCGGTCGCCATCGCCAGCCCATCCCCGCCCACATCCGCATCGTTCACCACTGGGCTCGTCCCGAACGCCGCAGCCGAACACTCACCCGGCTCGCTGCACAGATATATCGAGACCCCCTGCTCCGCATTCACATACCAGTTCTCGTTGTTGGAAGGATCAATCGCCACCGGCCCGCCATTCCCTCCCAGAATCTGCGGCCAGTCCGCCGTCACCGCGCTGCCTTTCACTCCCGCGGTCCCATTCACCCCCAGCCCCGCCATCATCGTGTATTGCGTAGAGGTCACCTGCGAAAGACTCACCACCTCCGCCAGCGACCCCAGACCTCCATTCAGATTCTGAAAATGGCTCGCATCGGTAGCCGCGCACACCTGCCCCGTCTCGCCAATCTGGTCCAGCGATCGCCACAGCCCGCTGTCGTTACCCACCAGGATCTCCGCCGGATTCCTAGCGCTCCACCCAAATGCGTGTTGATACGGAGCCGCCTGCGCACTCATGCACGTCTCCGCATT
Source organism: Occallatibacter sp. (assembly GCA_049510095.1). Taxonomy (GTDB): domain Bacteria; phylum Acidobacteriota; class Terriglobia; order Terriglobales; family Acidobacteriaceae; genus Telmatobacter. The sequence goes on along the minus strand of JBEKZG010000126.1, from coordinate 5,160 downwards.
CGTCGTATCCCGCCACACGCAACCCGCCGCCAGGCTGCACTTCCACAAGTCCCCATCCCCGGCAATCAGAATCGTGTCCGCGCCGCCTACCAACGCGTAAGGCACAGCCGCCAGCGCCAGCGTGTAGCCGCCGTTCTCAATCGTCGCCGGCCCCAGGTCAGGATCGTTTGTCTCCAGCGCCGCCGTCGTCCACTGCTGCCCAAAGCCGATCGTTGCGTTGGCGCACACGCCCGCGCTCAACGCGCACTGGTCCTGCCAAAGCCCCTGGTCCTGGTTGTTCAGGTCCACCGTCCACGCAAACGTATCCCCGGTCTCGGGATTCACCGCCAGCGTCCCCCGAAAGATCGGGCAGTCAATCGATCCGGTCGCCCCAGCGTTCGTGGGACACATCTGTGCGGTCAGTCCCGCTCCCGGCTGCGCGGCCATCCGCGTCCACGTCACGCCGTCCGCCGATTGGTAAATCCCGTGAAACCGTACCGCCGCCATAAACAACTGCCTTACCGGGTTCCACACCACCGACGTCGCCGCATTTCCATCCGGCTCCGCAAATGCATCCGCCGGCCCCTGCACATCCGTTCCGGCACCATCCGTAATCGTCGCCAGGTTCCAAGTCGCCCCGCCGTCGGTCGAGTAATACAGGCCCTCGTAACTCAAATTGGGCCGGTCCGCGTTCACCAGCGTTCCTTCATACGCCTGCGAAACCGCGGCCACCACCACCTGCGGGCTCGCCGTGCTCCACGCAAACCCCGCAAAGCCTTCCCCCGCAAAGCCCCAGTTGGTATCCGCTGTCGTCTGGATCAGGCTCCATGTATTTCCCCCATCCATCGAGCGCAGAATGCCCGCCCCATAATAGGAGTCGAGCGCATCGTTCGGGTCGCCGGTCCCGGCCAGAATCACCCCCGTACCACCCGGTTGCACCGTCAATGCCCCAATGCTGATGGAGGCGTCCGTGATCCCGCTCAGCGCCGCCGTGGTATCGGTCAAAGGAGTGAAAACGACATTCGCCGCGGTGGATGTGGCGGCGTTCTGCGACACCCAAACTCCGCCCCCGGTCGTTCCCACATAGAGCCGGTTCCCCGTCGAGTCGGAGGGATCCAGCGCCACCGCTGACACTCTCCCCGACACAAGGCCATAATCAGGCGTAAGCACCGCCATCGGTCCTAGCGGTTGCCAAGTCGCGGTCGAAATCGTCGCCGCGCTGGTCTCCGCTTTAGCCCGCGCCAAACCCGGCCAGGTTCCCCCAGCCGTCCAGCCCCGCTCCGCCAGGAACCGTTGCGCCTGAACCACCCGGGGAGGCACTCGCGCGCCGGCCGGAGCTGCCTTCACCGTTTGGCTTCGACGTTGCCCGGAGTTGGCGCTCTGCGCCAGCACCGTCCCTGCCCCCACGATCCCAGTCAACAGCCCCAGAACCAGAATGGCCAGGCCACCGCGCCATCCGCCCTTCCACTCCGCAAAAACACGCCGCCCCACCCCGCACGCCGAGTCAGGCAGATCATTGAACCATTTGTAAATCCACATATTCGCACTCGTCCGTAATCAGATTTCTGTCTCCCCTCTCTCATCCTCCAAGGGGGATTAAGCGAAATCCAATGAATTGCCTCGTGCGAAACAAACAGTTTCCGGGATTGGAACTGCGGCCCATTATAGGTCTGGCTGTAAGGCGAAAGAATGTGATGCCCGGTACACCCCGCTCCTCTTATTCAAGCTCCAGCCGCACATCCCCACCGCCATGCTGCTCTATATAACGCCGCGCATCGAACTTCTTCGCCGTCGAGGCCCCGGTCATCGTCCGCACCAGCCCAAACACGGGCCGCGCAAACCATGGCCGATCGTGCCGGCCCACAATCGCCCAGGCAATCCCCGCATACCCGTTCGGATCGCGCCCATCCAGCTCATATTTATCGTTCAGCGTCACCGCCCACTCAAACGCCCGTGCCGGGTCCGGCGCCCACTCCAGAATCTTCTTTCCCCAGTACATCCGCATATAGTTGTGCATCCAGCCCGTGTCAACCATCTCCCGCTGCGCCGCATTCCAAAGCTCGTCGCCCGTCTCCCCGCGCTCCAGTTCCTCTAGCGTGTACCGGTGTGGCCGCGCATCGGCCGCGTGCTCAACCAGCGTCTTCCTGGCCCACGGCGCGGCACATTCCCAGTTGTCGTAATTCGGCTCATGCCGCACAAACAACACCGCAAGCTCCCGCCATCCGATCAGCTCGTCCAGAAACCTCTCGCCCGCGCTAGCCGGAGCCTTCCCCTGCTTCACTGCTTCCTCAACTGCCAGTGCAATCGTCAAAGGTCCAATATTCCCAAAGTGCAGATAAGGCGACAGCCGGCTGGTCCCCTTCACTTCGGGATGATTCCGCTGCACCTCATAGTCCTTCAATTCATGGTCTACAAACTCCCGCAGCCTTTTCACCGCCGCATGAGTCCCGCCAGTAAAGCTATCCACTGGCCTCACCGTCCGGTCCAGCTTCGAAAACCCCTCCGTAATGTCTCCCTTGAGGTCCCATCCCTCAATCCGCCTCGAGGGTCTCCACGCATGAAGCGGCGCAATTCCCGCCTCCGCCACAAGATACCTCTCCAGTTCCCTCTTCAAATGCGGCCGAAGATGATGCAGCAGCACAAAGCTCCGGTCAAACACCCGCGACGGCACAATCACATCCGCATCCACCGTCCAGAAAGGAATCTTCAATCGCTTTGCCAGCACCCTCCGCCACCGCTCCGGCTCCCTGCAAGGATTCTCATCCCCGATCACCAGCGCCGCCGCAACCTCCTCCAGAAACATGTCCAGCGAGTTATCCGGAAACCGCCGCACCACAAACCCCATCCCGCGTTCCGCAGCATCCTCCGCCACATCCCGCAATCCCTGTTGCAGAAAGTAGTAGTGCCGCAAATTCGCATTCGGATAATTCGAAATCACGGAGAAGAACACCACCACCGGCAGACCCAGCAGATTCCCCGCCTCAATCGCCAAATCCAGCGCCGGATTATCCACTATCCGCACCGCCCGCTGCATCCAGTAAACGACGCACTTCGCCTCAGCGCGTAGGGCCCCACCCCGCCGCACGCGTACACGCATCTGTTCCGACAGCTGCGCCAGCTCTTCAGGGGCTTTGGTGTCATCAAGCATCTGATTCATCGCATTCCCATGCTATTCTTCGCCCGTATGCTCGAACTGGACGACAACCGCTGGTCAAATCTGCTTGGAGGTTATAGGGCTCCGTTCGATCCGCGCCCATTCCTCGCAAATCTTGAATCAGGCGAGGAGACTGACGCAGCCTGGCACGAACTTTGGGAGGGGCTGCACCATCAGGGTGACGTTGGCGAAGCGTCGTATGCCGCTGTTCCGCATTTGGTGCGCATCTACAGAAAGCGCGTGACCCCCGACTGGAACATTTACGCCATGGTCTCGGTGATCGAACTGGCTCGCACACAGGGCATGAACCCCAAGGTCCCCGCATGGCTTGAAACAAGCTACTTCCAGGCGATTCAAGAACTCGCGAAAATAGGCGCCGAAGAGGTTCTCAAGGTCGATGATAGTGACACTGTTGGCGCGATCCTCGGCGTCATCGCCATCGCAAAAGGCCTCCGATCCCATGGTAAGTTTCTATCGCTGTACTCCGAGGCAGAGATGCTCGACCTCGAATCGAAACTCTAGTAATGAAGCATTTCATTGGACAATTCCATAGGAGATCTCGCGAATTCTAGTCTCTCTTCCGTAGCACGAAACGCAGCGCAGTAAACTTCGATGACACCGAAGCCACCTTAGTATCCATCAACCCATTCTCCCGCAGCAGTGCCCGGATCGCCGTCTCATCCACAGCGTGTCCCTTACCCTTCGCATAAACCACCCAGATCGGCACGCCCTTCAAAACCTGCGCTTTCGCATCCCGCAGCGCCGCATGCAGCGACTCCACAGAATCCACGCAAGCAACAATCAAATCAGCGTCCTTCACCGAAACGCGCCCAGCCTCCTCCAGCGCCTCCTGAAGCGCCTCATCCGGCACCGCCCCAATCACCCGCACAACACTCGCCTTCGTAATCCCAAGCTTCTTCGCCAACGAAGCAGGCGGGCCAGTAATCGCCACAGCCCACTTCTCCGCCACGGCAGTTCCAAGCGCAAGCCGCACCCGCTCCGGCCCCACCGCAAAGCAAAGCCGGTCCCCCTCAACCTTCACCTCGCTCAGTCCGCCAAAAGCCACCCGCTTCTTGATCCCACCCCGCAGAATAATTTCGCCAGCCTCCAGCAGCGCCTTCACCTCCGCAACCGTCCCTCCCCAATCGCAAGCACAAACAGCCTCTCGCCCCATAGAACTCCTCCAAGGTCCTCCCAGTCCAGCGTCTCACCAGACGCGAAAGGCCGCCCCAAGGGCGGCCCTGATCACTAACCACTAATCACTAACCACTGCTCTACCACCGTCCCCAAGCCCGGCTAATATAGTCCGACAGCGTCATCCCAATCAACACCAGAAACGTAAAAATCCCCGCCCCCACCGTCAGCTTGGTCAGCTTGGTCGAGTACTTCACGCCCATGAAGAACAGCACCACCAGCGTAGCCTTCACCACGCCAATAGCAATGGCGATAATCGGGTTGAAGACCCCCATCTCGATGTACGACGCAATCACCGTCACCGCCGTCAACACCAGCAGGCATCCAAAGATAACCATATAAACAATGGGAGGCGTAACGTGATGCTCGTGTTCGCCGTGCCCAGCCGCGTGTTGTGCCTCGTGTCCGGTTTGTTCGCTCATGCGTGTGAGTCCTTTAGTTGGCGTGCCTGCTGATCAGGTAGAGAAGCGGAAACAGAAAAATCCAGACAATATCGACAAAGTGCCAATACAGTCCGAAGTTCTCCACAAACGTCACATGCCCCGTCGTATACGCTCCGGCCCGCGCCCTGAAAATCATGTATGCCAGAATCACAATGCCGATAATCATGTGCAGCGCGTGCATCCCCGTCATCGCGAAGTAGAGAAAAAAGTAGAGTTCCGTGTGCCGCGCCATATCCAGCGGCAGGGGCTTGTCGCCCGCGGCCTTCGCCGCCTCGTCTGAATCCGGGTTCAAGAACGAATTCAGGCTGTAGTGGAATCCCGGAACGTGATGCTTCTCAATCTTCTCGGAGTACTCAATCGTCTTGATGCCCAAAAACACCAGGCCCAATA
>JBEKZG010000125.1:0-8688 GCA_049510095.1 Occallatibacter sp. | reverse complement strand
CCTGTCGCCTGCCGGGCTTACGCAAGTAAATTTCACACACTCTTGCTGGCCCCGGCGCAGGAAAACATCCTTGCCAAGCTTCGCGCCGTACCCGCCAGTCCCGCCCCTGATTCCGATTACGGTTCAACCTACCGGCCGCTGAAGACCTACCTGATCACGGCCTCGAACCCCGACCCCGACACCGCGCAGGACACGGTTGATTTTCTTCCCGCCGCGCTGCTGACGGAGTGGACCGGCAGCGGTACGCCCGATCCCAATGTCGCGCAACTGGCGCAGGCGCAATTCCAGTTCTACGCGAGCCTTCTCCCTGGATCGTCTTCCTGCATGGCGAATGCCGCCGGGAACAAGAACGATGTCGTGATTGCTCACGCACGCTTTTACCTGAATGGATTCCAGGGATTCCAGCATGTTTACCAAAGCATGCTTGCCGCGGCCAATCACAAGGTTCCGGGGTTCGACTTTAACAGCAAATTCCCCGGCTCCTCGCAGTACATCTTCGACAACTATCCAGTACAGGGCGCCTTCACCAAAGATGGCTTCGCCTTCATGCAGGACGCGATCCTTCATCCCGATCCTTACTTCCGTGGTGAAGAATGGGTCCTCGGGCCATCGTCCGGACCACCGATCGATCGCGCGGCGCTCTCCGTGCAGTTGAAGTCGGCATACACCGCCGACTTCATCCAGACCTGGCACACCTATCTCACCAAGGCGCAGTTCATTCCGTACAAGAATTTCGCCGATGCCGGCGTCAAACTTGGCGCGCTGGACTCAAACACCTCGGCCATGCTGGAGCTGTTTTCACTAATCTCCATCAACACGGGTGTGGCCGCACCCGAAATTGCAAACGTATTTCAGGCGCCACAGGCGGTTGTTCCCCCATCGATTCCCGATAATCGGCTCATAGGCTCTTCCAACCAGGCTTACATCCAGTCTCTACAAGGCCTTGAAGGATCGGTGAAGACCCTTTCACTGAACCCCACCAGCGCCAACGATCCCACCGCCGCAGCGCCCGTGGTGCAAGCGGCACTCGCCGCGGAACAGGCTGCGGAAAGTCTCCGCAACACCTTTGTGCCGAATCCTGAGGGTCTTGACAAGACCACCTTTGCACTTCTGGAAGCGCCGATCGAGTCGGCCAAGAATCTGGCTGCGCAGGCGCCGGCCAATGCCGCGGGCGGCGGGGCCAAGGCGTTCTGCGCGCAGATTGGGCCCGTGCTCGCCAAGTTCCCGTTTAATCCGCAGTCCACAACGGAAGCTTCCACCGATGAGGTCGCCCAGGTTTTCGCGCCCGGTACGGGATCGTTTGCCCAGTTCGGTTCATCTCTCAAGGCGCTCGTGGTTCCGCAGGGGTCTCAATATGTGCCCGCGCCGGGCTCGACGGTCCGCATCAGTCCGGCTTTTCTCGGCTTCCTCTCGAACTCGCAGAGAATCTCTTCCGCGCTCTTTGCCAGCGGCGGAAACCAGCCCTCGCTCGACTTCACGCTCAGTGAGGTGAAGGGCCCTTCCGATGCGGTCCTGAATATCGACGGCAAGCAGATCAGTGCGGGTGGTCAATCGGCCACCTTCCACTGGGTCTCGCAGGCCTCGAGCAAGATCACCCTTGCCACGCAGAAGAACACGGCCCCGGTGATGACCGGACCGTGGTCAGTCTTCCACCTGGGCTTCTCCGCGCCGCAGGTTTCTCCCAACCGGCTGAAGTTCTCATTCAGTTTCAACAACCAAGCTCCCGAGGTCGTTCTTTTCGATGCCTCTGGCCCCGGAGCACCGCTATTGAATCCTGAATTCATGAGAGGCTTCCATTGTGTTTCCAGCGTAGCCCGCTAATCTCAAGCAGCAAGCAAGGCATTTTTACGGGCAGCACCCATTGGTTCATGAGACTATTGCTGAGTGATTCAGTGACAGGTAATTCGCGAAGGGCAAAAAATCACCCGGAGTGACGAATACTTCCGGGGTTCTTGAAACGAGATCATGAGCCAGGAATTCACCGACGGACCTTCTAACATCGAACCGCTTTTCGCGGCTCATTCGGCGTCAGACGCGGAAAGCGGCGAGTTTTTGCCGCCGAAAGCGGCGTCCACCCTTCGCATCGCAATCTCGGCTCTGAGCGATATGGGCTGCGTGAGAACCAACAACGAAGACGCATTCGGTTACGACGAGTCGCTTGGCATCTATGTGGTTTGCGACGGGATGGGCGGCATGGCCAGTGGTGAAGTCGCCAGTTCCCATGCGGTGGCGGCGATTGTTAGCAGCTATGCCGAGACTGCCACGCCGGAACTCCCGGTGAGCACCAGGCTTCTGATTGCGATCAATGCCGCAAATCTCGATGTTTGGCAAAACGGGCAAATTCCCGAGAACAAGGGAATGGGAACAACCGCCGTAGTGGCCGCGCTGGATGGAAACAAACTGATCCTCGGCAATGTGGGCGACAGCCGCGGCTATCTTATCCAGGACGGCCAGTGTGTGCAGCTTACCGTCGATCATTCCTATATCAACGAACTTATCCGCAACGGCACACTTACCATTGAGAACGCGCACACTGCGGACTTGAGAGGTATGGAGTCCATCATCACCCGCGCTGTCGGCGTAGCTGCGGAGGTTCAACCCGATTTCTTCTCTGTGGATCTCAAACCAGGCACGGCGGTATTGTTGGCCACGGATGGCCTTACGCGCTATCTTCTTGCGGAAGAGATCGCCGGCATCCTGAGTGCTACGCCGTTCGAGTCTTCCTGCGCCAGCTTGATCGACCTGGCCAAACAGCGCGGCGGCCACGACAATATCACCTGTCTCCTTCTGCACGCACAAGAGGCTTGATTCATTATTGTGTTCGATTCACGGAGCGCAAGAAAATAAAACGGATAATAACCGGAACTTTCGTTTTTGTACTGTGTTGGATTGGTCAGATTCCCTGCTGTTTGCACGGCATCTTTTGCTTGACTTCCTCAATAGGTTGATTTACCGTTTGGGCGTCTATAGCAAAGTCAGAGTGGCCAGGTTCGAAACCCAGGCACTTAGGTCGAAGTGACCAACAGAGACGGGGCACATCAACTCCGATTTAACCGTGGTTATCATCCCCGTAAACCTTCAAATGGAAGAGAGATATGGCTCAAGTGAATAAGCTTGGTGTTCTCGGATTCGCAGCAGCGGCGGCGTTCTCCGCGATAGGCATAGCGGCGCAGGCGGTCGACCCTGGAACTCTCATCCAGGCAAAGTTAACTTCAGAGATAAAGCTCACCAAACCCACGGCTGACCATACGGATATCGTCACGGCAGGCGATGTTGTTCTGCTGCATAAAGACGGGCTCATGATGTGCAGTTCCGCTTCCACGTACGCATTCTCCAACTCGTACAGTAACGGAGCTCTCACCGCGAACTACAACAACCGCGCGAAGGACGCAGCGAAATCCTTCCTGAAAGGCCGTCTTCCATTCGGCGGAGGCGGAAGCGCAGCCGATGCAGCCAACAACGGATGTGCATCCCGCAAGTTTGTATCCGGAGAAAAGTTCTGGGTGACTGGGGTAACTCCTCAAAAGGACGGCGTAGTTGTGGCCGTATTCAGCGATCCCTACCAGGACCCTTCGAATCCATCCGGAGACAAGGTTCACTTCTACGGGGAAATCAAGTTTGTTTACGCTCAAGGCCGAGCGCCCGCGCCGGACGATTTTGTGAAGACTGTTTCCGAGGTCATGACGGTTGCGCCATCTGACGATAGCGGTCAGGGCGGACAAGGCAACCAGGGTGGCCAGCCTGCGCAGTCGGCTGCCGCGCCGGCTCCAGCGGCACCACCCGCGCCAATGCCGGTTATCGCGCCGCCTCCGCCGCCTACCGATGTGCCTCCGCCTACTATTGCTATCGGCCAGACAAAGGACCAGGTCACAGCGGCTTTCGGGCAGCCGGCGAGGGTCGCCAAGCTGGGAGCGAAAGAGATCTTCTATTACAAAGACATGAAAGTGACATTCACCAGCGGCAAAGTCAGCAACGTCGAGTAATGTATTGGGCCTGCGGAATGGCGTGCGGGCAAGAAACAGGAATGAGGACAGGATGAACATGCATACGATTCGTAAGTCCATCACTGCTGGTTCCGCAGCGGCGGTTCTTGGCGGGTTGCTCAGTGTGGCGTGCCTTGCCGGCGCAGCCACCGACACCAAAAAGCCCGCCGCTCCGGCGCCTAAGGCGGCCCCAGCCAAGGCTCCGGCCGCAGCGCCTAAGGCTCCTGCCGCTGGCGGAGCAAAGACGGGTGCCAGCACCACCGGCGCGCACACCACGACGACGACCACGCATACAACCACCACGACTACGCACACCACGACCACCACGGGATCGCACACGACAGTCTCTGGCGGAACGCACCCTGGTGGCGCTGGCGCGGCCAATCATACGGCCATCAATCGCCCCGCGCCCAGAGGCAGCAATGAGCACGTGACCAAGAGCGGCAGCGCGATCCGCACCCGGCCCGGTGGCAGAGTGAGCGATGTGCACGACGCCCGCAGAGGAGTCGATGTTCATCATGGTCTGGGTGGCGGGCGCAGCGTGTCCATGCGGCGTGCAGACGGCAGCCGGGTGTTTGCCGAGCGCGGCCGCCCCGGATACGTGGAGCGAGGATACCATTACGGTGGCCACGACTTCGCACGGCGTTCCTACTACTACCATGGCCGGGCCTATGACCGCTTCTATCGCGGTTATGGATATCACGGTCTGATGTTGAACGTCTACGCGCCAGGCTTCTACTTCCGTCCCGCCTTCTATGGATGGGCCTACAATCCCTGGGTGGCGCCCATCGCCTTCGGTTGGGGATGGGGAGTTGGCACGCCGTGGTTCGGATTCTACGGCGGTTACTTCCAGCCGTACCACGTGTATCCTTCGGCGGCGTACTGGCTCACGGACTACATCGTCTCGCAGGATCTAGCCGCGGCCTATGCTGCGCACCAGGAAGCACAAGAAGAAGCTGGCGCACCTCCACCGGCCGGCGGACAGCCCGCCCTCACGCCTGAGGTCAAGCAAATGATTGCCGACGAGGTGAGGAACCAGTTGGCTCTTGAGAACAGTGAAGCAACGCAGACGGCGCAGCAGCAGGACGTCGATCCCGCTTCCAGCGGCATTGCGCGCCTGTTGAGCGATGGCCGCCCGCATGTCTTCGTGGCCGGTGGCAACCTGGACGTTACGGACGCGTCTGGCCAGGAGTGCGTGGTCAGCGACGGCGATACGCTGCAGCTGAGGGATGCGCCTCCATCCGATGCAACCACAGCGAATCTGGTGGTTATGTCGAGCAAAGGCCAGCCGGAGTGCCAGATTGCCCTCACGGTTCAGGTCTCGCTGACCGATCTGCAGGAAATGCAGAATCACATGCGCGAGACCATCGACCAGGGTCTCCAGGACTTGCAGTCCAAGCAGGGCACAGGCGGCTTGCCTGCCGCTCCGCCTTCGGCTGCCGGCCCAACGACTCCTGCCCCGTATGCGGCTGCGGCGCCCCCGCCTGAGCAGAACGTCAGCAGCGACGTTCAGCAGGCGGACGCAACCAGCCAGCAAGCCGAGAAAGACGTAACGGCCGAAGCCGCTCAGGACAACGGCGGTCAAGCAGCCCTAGCGCCCGCTCCAGTTGCGCCCGATGCTCCGGCGGCTCCTCCAGCTCAACCCGTTTCAATCTCGCTGGGCCAGACCACCGACGAAGTGACAGCGGCGCTGGGAGCTCCCACCAGGATTGCGAACCTGGGACCGAAAGTCATTTACTACTACAGCGGCATGAAGGTCACTTTCAAAGACGGCAAGGTAAGTGACGTGCAATAAGCAACCAGCCAAAGCTGTTTAACGTGGGAGGGGATCGACGATTCCCTCCCATTTCGATTCGATGTTTCCGATTATTCCCGGTCGGACCCAAGGGTCGAATGATCGGGGCAATCGCGCCGCTACTGGGGCGCTGTCAAGTGCCGCATGGCCGCGTCGTAACCACGGCGGAATCCCTCACGGTAATCTTCCCGCGCGCTGGGCGAAACATGCGGGTGGCGATACTCGTCGCGATTATTCACGTTCGGCGGACGGTGGTTGTCAAAGTCCTTTCGCGCTCCTTCGATGCCATCGTGAAAGCCCTGGCGTTGAATCTCGCGAAACTCCGCGGGAGGGGCGTCCCATCCGTCATCGTGATACTGAGCTACGCCAGCCGGAGAAGCGGGAGACGCCTTGGCCGCGACCAGCCCGGTCGTTCCCAACGAAAGAGCAAGTACTGAAGAAGCAATCCGTGTGAGTTTCATGATTGAAACCCTCCTTTGCTCGCAATAAAGATGAACCGATTGCGTCCGGCGTTGCCTCTCAGCCGCCCTTTCGATGCAAACGCCGCCCTTAACAAGGGCGAACATAGAGGCAACTCTCCTGTTTTCCGTCCATTCTGAACACTATCTTCCACTCCCTCTCCAAAGCCAGAACCCGACGGAAACGGGCAGGATCTTCTTTTGTTTTTCAGGAAACCTACATCCTGTCGTGCCAGCCCCGATGCAATACGATGGGCCTATGCCGCTGCTCGACATCCGCGACCTGCAGATTTGTTTTGGAGCATCGGAGGCGGTGCGCGGCGTCAGCCTGCGAATCGAGGATGGTGAAGTGCTGGGGTTGGTGGGCGAGTCGGGCTCGGGTAAGAGCGCCACGGCATTAGCGATTCTGGGATTGCTGGGCTCGGCTGCGCAGGTCTCAGGAGAGATTCTTTGGCGACAAACAACCGGCAATGTAGACCTGTTGCGGCAGCCGCCAGAGAGTCTGCGCCGATTGCGGGGCCGGGAGATCGCGATGATCTTCCAGGAACCGATGACCGCGCTCAATCCCGTAATGCAAATTGGCAATCAGGTCGCCGAGTGTGCACAAGCGCATTTTCCTTCATGGACGGGCCGGGAGGCGAAGCGCAAGGCCATCGCCGCACTGGAGGCGGTAGCAATTCCGGATGCAGCCCGCCGCTACTGCGACTATCCGCACCAGTTCTCGGGGGGGCAGCGACAGAGGATTCTGATCGCGGTGGCGCTCATCAACCGGCCGCGACTGCTGATTGCGGACGAACCCACCACGGCACTCGACGTCACCGTGCAGGCGCAGGTTTTGGAATTGCTCAGGAAGTTGCAACAGCAGCATGGGTTGGCCATGCTGTTTATCTCACATGACCTTGCAGTGGTCGGTCAGTTGGCGAGCCGCGTGGCGGTCATGCGGTCCGGGCGAGTGGTGGAGACCGGGGCCAGCGGACAGCTCCTCACACATCCGGAGCATCCTTACACCCAAAGCCTGCTGGCCGCTGTACCAACGCTGCGAACCGACAGGAGCCGGCCGTTGTTGACTTTGGGCGCTACTCCAATAGAAGCCGGGCTATACTCTCCCAATGCAGAGTAAATTCACGGTAGCTATCGCGAGCGAGGTCATGCGGGTTACTGTCTCCCCCTCCGGATTCTGGCCGCGCGCCGGCAGGCCGGAGCTGTGGAGTCTCTGGCAAAAGCAAGGAGGGTTCGACATATGACGCTACAGGCATGTATCTGCGCCGCCGTGCTCCTTCTGAATTTGTCCGCATGCCCCCTTGATACAGTGCTGCGGGGATTGCCAGCGGTCCAAACTCAGCAGGCCGCGCTGCCTGACTCGCCACCACAGGCTGAGAAGCCTGTCGTGGTGGCGCAGGCTGCTCAGCCGGCAAAGCCGGCGCATAATGCCAAAAAGCCAGATCCCAAGCCAGAACCCACCCAACAGGACCTCTTCGACTATCTTCGCGGAAAGCTTATTTCCCTCAGCCCAGACGACGGACTCAATGACAATCTAGACGTCTCGTACGACCTGGCCACTTCGGTCATGTCGATTACGCAACCCGATGGCCACTGCGATATCTTTCTGAGTGCGATCGACGCGAACAGCGCTCTGTGGGAGACCGTAGACCCGAGCGATACGTACCATAAGCGCGATGAGCTCTTGCGGCTCACACTTACGTCTCAGAACGGCAAGAAGGCGAGGGTATGCTACGACACGCGAAATCAGATCAACCCCAGCGCTCCCGTAAATCGGGTTCGATTGCTATTTTCCCATCCGAAGGCTAACGGAGTCCCCGACTTCCTGGACACGATGGATAAGGCGGTCAAGAAACTCGTAGCGCTCTCCGGTGGCACCCCCGAGAAGAGAATCTTTTAGAAACCGGTCTTATAACGGTGCGCGCCGGCCCGAAGCTGCCGATGGTGGAGCGAACTGCGCACCGCCTTCTGGAAATACACTCGCCACTGCTCGGCAAACCAAGAAGCGGAGCGGATGCGTCTGAATTGAAACTACCTGGCTGCGGCTGATTCCGCGACGGGTTCGGCGGCGGGAGCTTCCGTAACGGCGTCTCCTGCAACCTTGACCTTCACATGCGCGGTAACTTCGCGGTGCAGCTTGATGGCCACAATGAAGTCACCCAGGCTCTTGATCGGTTCGGTCAGCTGAATCTTCCGGCGATCGACCGCGAAGCCCTTCGTTTCAAGCTCAGCGGCGATATCAACCGAGGTGACTGAGCCAAACAGTTGGCCATTCTCACCCGACTTCCGGGTGAAGCTGAGCACGAGCGGCTCCAGCTTGGTGACCAGGACTTCAGCTTGCGCCTTCTCAGAAGCGGAGCGCCGTGCCGCAGACGACTTCATCTGCTCAACCACGGCCTTGTTGGCCTCAGTGGCCTGCATCGCCAGCTTGCGCGGCAGTAAGAAATTGCGG
>JBEKZG010000124.1:0-8702 GCA_049510095.1 Occallatibacter sp. | reverse complement strand
CGATGGGCTGCGTGCTGCCCGGCGCGCAAAATCCGGAGCAATACTGGAGCAACATACTTGCGGGTGTTAGCGGCATTACCGATCTTGCCGCCGAAGACCCCACAGCCTCCGTCGATTTCCTCGGCGGCAGCGCAGGCCCCGAGCAGAAGATCGTATCCGACAAGAGCTACACGGCGCTGAGCGGAAGCGCCGGGACCATTGTCTACGATGCCGCGCTGCTGTCAACGTCCTATTCCAAAGAGCAATTCGAAAGACTCATGCGAGCCGAAAAGCTCCTCGCGATGGCGTCCTCCCAGGCATTCTCGGGAACGTTGCGCGCGAAGCTGTCCGCAATTCCCGCCGACCGGATCGAGTGCGTTCTCGGAGCCACAGCGGACGGATCTCACGAATACGACTACGCCGTGTTCGAAGAGAGCATGGAAGAAACACTGGCTCAGGTCGAGACCGATGCGAGCCGAAGCGCGGTGTTTTCGAAGTCGTTGCGAAGGATCTGGGGCGAGCCCGCAGCCGACAATCCCCGCGCTGCGCAGAGCGAAAGCTGCCGGGCGGTGATCGAGGCAACGGCGGGCCGACCGATCCGAACCTATGTGATCGACGCCGCATGCTCGTCTTCGCTGTACGCAGTCGGCCTGGGCGTTACGGCACTGCAGGCTGGAACCAAAGATATGATGCTGGTAGGTGGCGTGTTCGCGCCGGCACTGGCCAACAGTGCTCTGTTCGCACAATTTCGGGGTCTGAGCCCTAACGGCAGCCGTCCCTTCGATGTCTCCGCCGATGGCGTGATCTTTGGCGAAGGCTCAGGTCTGCTGGTGCTGAAACGCCTCTCGGACGCGATGTCCGCAGGTGATCCGGTGCTCGGCGTAGTGCGTGGCGTGGGCGTATCGAGCGACGGCAAAAGCCCGGCGATCAACGTGCCTCAGTCCAAAGGCCAGAGCATGGCCATCCGCCGCGCCTACGACGCGTCGCATATTGACACGAATTCAATCCAGTATGTGGAGGCGCACGCCACGGCGACGCCAGTGGGTGACGCAGTTGAGTTCGGCGCTCTGCAGCGGGCCATTTCGCGCAAGCCCGAGTTGCCCCGCATTGAGTTGGGCAGCGTGAAAGCCCTGGTCGGGCATACCGGATGGGCTGCGGGCGCGGCGTCGGTCATCAAACTCTGCAAAGCATTTGAGAACCGCACGATTCCGCCTCAGTACAACTACAGCTCTCCCAATCCCGCAATCGATCTGAACGCTTCGCCGTTTCAAATCTCGACGACAGCGAAGCCTTGGCCAGCCAATTCGGGGCTGCCGCGGCGCGCGGCCATTAACGGCTTCGGTTTCGGCGGCACGAACGCCCACCTGATTCTGGAGGAATTTGACCCCGGCTATCACGCGAAGCTATGCGCGGCAGTGACGCCGAAGGCTCCTGCGAATCAGACGCTGGCAGTGATCGACACCGCCGCGCTGTTTCCCTCGGCCAGCGGAATCGAAAAGAACGCAACGAAGGGTCAGCAGGCGTTTGCACGAGCCGCACTTCGTTTGCCCAAAGGACAGAGACTGCTCCCCGATGTCACGGAGCACATGGATTCCGGCCAGTATCTTGCTTTGCTCGCGGCGGAACAGGTATTGCCCGCGCTGGGTGACCGCTTGAAGGAACTACGCGGCGAGTTCGGCATCGTGATCGGCGTGGAATCGAAGACAGAGCGCGGCATCCGGGCTAATCAGCGAATCTTCCTCGATCGCCTGAAACGAAAGTTCTCTGAGGACACAATTTCCGACGGTCTGCCTCCGGCGGAACGTACGGACCTTCTTGATCGCCTGTGCGCGGCCGTGAGGAAGGACGTGATTCCTTCCGGTCCTTATACATTGCCGGGCCTGATGCCGAACGTAATCTCGGGGCGAGTGGCCAACATGTTTGAGTTACACGGACCGAATGTCGTGATCGACATGGGTTCGAACTCGCTTTTCCAGTCGCTCATGGTTGCCAGGGATTTCCTGATGCACGGAGAATGCAAAGCGGTGCTCGCCGGTGGATTAAACGGCGTACGCATGACTTCCAAGGACGCCGAAGCTGCATTCCTGGCGGTTCTGACGACCGAAGAAACCGCAAGAGAACTGAACCTTCCGATCGCCTGCCTTCTGACCGTGGGCGGTTCCCTGCCCCAGACCGCGACCGCGCCCTCGACTGGCCTTAACTATCGTGGTGCCCACGGAACAATTGAATTGTCCGAAGCGATTGCCAAAGTCCGCGAAGGGAAACCGGAGATCGTGGTTCGGGAGCAGCAGAGCAACTCGGCTCTGGCCCGAGAATTGGTTTTCAAATCCGCACGACCTGTGGCTGAAACCGTCCCAGTCGCCGCTCCGGCTTCCGCTGCCGGGCCGGTTTCCATCGCAGGGCCAGTTCCCGCTGCGGAACCAGCTTCCGTTTCCGCGCCGGCGGGACACGCTTACGCCTTTGTTCAGAACACACCCGTCTACTACTACACTCCGGTAGAGACAGCCGCACCGCTTCCGACTCCGTCGATTGCGAAGCGAGCACGCCGGATCCTGTTTCTGACGGACCAGCCGGCGCACTGGCGGCAACTGGAGAAGACCGGGGCGCTGAGCGGCTTCGATTATCACGTGATTTGCGCGCATGCGGCAACGCTGGCGCGATCCACTGCCATCGACCTTGCCAGCGAAGAGGCCGTAAAAGCCGCATTGGGCGCTTTGCCGGGTGGGTTCGACACCGTGGTCGCAGTCAAGTTTTCAGGCGAAGGGCTTCCCGACTCTCTGCTGACCACGCCGCTTGAGAATGTGCTTGGCCTGATGGATCTTACTTTCGCGGTTTGCCGCCACTTTTACGAGGAGTTCCGGGCAGGAGCGATGGCAATGGGTTCGTTGTGCCTGGGCGCCTTCATCGGCGGTCGTTTGAATCCGTTTACCGGATTGCTGGCGGGCTTTGTGAAATCGTTCGCGCGCGAATTGCCCGCTGCCGTCTGCAGAAGCCTGAACGTGGATGAGTTTGAATTCCGGCAGGGAATGACCCGGCTGGATGCCGAGCTTTCGCACAGGGACAAGGCGGTGGAAGTCTGCTATCGGGACGGCAATCGCTACGTGATCGAACTGTCCCGCCTGGAACGCCCCTCACAGGGCGACGCTCCGCTGCTCACGTCCGATTCCGTGGTTCTGGCAACGGGAGGAGGCCGCGGCGTGACCGCCGTGCTCACTGAGGAGTTGCTGACGCGCCTGGGATGCACGGTGGTGGCATTGGGCAGGACCAACCCCGCGAAGGCGCCGGCTTCCATTCTGCGCATGAACGCGACCGAGTTAGCCGCTTACGAGCAGGAGTTTTATAAGTCGGGGCTGGCAAAGGGCGGCGGAGTCAAGATCACGGATCTTAAGAATCGCTTCCGCTCCTATCAGGCGGCCCAGGAAGTGAACGAGCTGGTGCAGTCGCTTTCGGCGCTGCCGGGACGGTTCGAATACATCAGCGGCGACATCACCGACGGTGAATACACCACGGCTATTGTGGAGTCGATCTTCAAGAAGTACGGCCGCCTCGACATGGTGCTCCACGGCGCCGGCATTCAGATTTCAAAGGTAATCCCCAGAAAAACGGTCGGCGACTTCCACAGCGTTCTTGCAGCTAAAATCGCCAGCCTGCAGCACATCTACGCGGCTTGCGAGAAGCACCGCGCGGGCCGCCCCGTTCACTACCACCTGCTCACGTCCGCCTTCAGTTACATGGGCAACGACGGGCAACCGGATTACGGCGCGGTGAACGAGTCTCTGAACCGCCTTGCCGATGTTATGTCCGTCGCTCCCGAATCGCGGGAATCTCGTTCGCAGTGGTGCTCAGTGGCGTGGCTGGGATGGGCGGGCATCGGCATGACGCGCGGCTCCGAATTTGCGGCGCTTGCGGCCAGCCGGGGATTGCGCGGCGTGACCCGAAGCGAAGGGCGCGAAATCTTCTCCCACTTTCTCACCGGCCAGGCCACGGCTCCGATCAACATCCTGATGGCTGACGGCGAACTGAAGTTCTACGACGTTGCAACAACGCCTGGATTCTATGTGCCCGATCCCCATGTGCCGGCGCCGCGGCCAGCGTTACCGGTACTGACTCCATCCCAGGCCCGCAAAGAGAAGCTCACCGTGGAGCGCACTGTGACTGCCGACGGCGCGCCGTACATCCTGAATCACTGCGTGGATGGAATCCCCACCCTGCCCGGCGCATTTCTGATCATGATGGTAGCCGAAGCTGCGCTGGAACTCCGGCCGGACCTTAAGATTACGGCCTTCGAAGATGCCGCCTTCCGCAGATTTGTGCGGCTGCGCAGCGACGGTCCCACGAATCTGCGTCTGAACGTCGGCATCGTGAGCGAGAACGACGAAAGCACGCTAATCCGCGTCGAGGTGGTTTCCGACTTTACGCACAAGAGCGGCAAGGTGCTCCAGAAGGATGTTGTGCAGACCGAGATGTCGGTCAGGATGGGCCCGTCGGTCAATTGCGCGCGGTCTGCCGTCGCGAACGGTTCCAGCAGGGCAAGTTCAAGCAGCGCGAAGGGACGTGTTTTATCCGATCCCTATGTCATGCAGGGTTCGCCGGTTCACCTGAATGGTCCATTCAAAACTCTGAATAACATCGTGGTGGGCGAGAGCGACCGTTCGGCCGAGTACCGGATGACGGAGATGTCCGGAATTGGGTCGGGAGGACACGCGTTCCTCTCCAGCCTGATGGTGATGGATTCGCTGTGGCGTTTCGGCGCCATCGATATGCACGCCGACAACACCCTGCCCGTGTATGTTCCCGAGGCGTGCAAGGTTATGAATGTTTATTTCGATCTCGGCAATCCCGGTGTCGCGTCGACCCTTTCCGAAGGGCTTTCGATGGCGGGTTCGAACCCCACCGCGGATCAGGATCGCCTGACGATCGGGCCGGTTGAGGTGAGAGATCCAGTGGGTTCCGTTTTGCTAACCGTCGACGGCGGGATCTGCCGCAGGCTGGGCGAGGTGCGGAATGGTCACTAAGCATGGCCGGTCCCTGGTCGCCGCACTCGATTCCGCCGAGGTCACGGGGGAAATTCAGGCATCATGCCTTCGCGAATCTGAGCTTGAGGAATCTGTGGCTATCTTGAATCGGCGGCGAAGAGAAGAATGGGTTGCGGGTCGAATCGCGGCGAAATACGCATTTCTGCGGGGTGTGCACGTCCCCGAATCCGCCGGCCCCGGCGCGCTGTACCTTCAAAAGCTGGACGGCGCGGATCTCGCGGAATTCAGTTTCGAGGCGTATCGCTCCGTGTCCGTAGTCAGGGATCAGGCGCCAGGCGGAGGTCCAGCGCGCGTGGGATGGTCTCGCGGCGGCGACACCGTGCAAGTGGCGATCTCACACAGCGCGGGCATCTCCTGCGCATCGGTCTGCACTGCGGGAGTTGTTTCCCTGGACCTGGAAACTCCGGCACCCCGAGTTCCGGAGTTCTATCTTCACACATTTACGGCCCGCGAGAGAGACTGGGTCGGCGCCTGCGCCGGCACCTACGGATTGCATCCCGAATGGCTCTACACGCTGCTCTGGAGCGCCCGCGAATGTCTTTTGAAAACACCGCGCTTTACGGCCATGAGCCTTTGGGACATGCCCACACTGGAAATCAACATTCCCGAAGGCGTTGAGCGCCTGGTGAGAGTTCACGACTCAAAAGACTTTTCCGGCTATTTTGCGTTTCTGCAAATAGGAGCTTTCAATGGTCCCTTCCGGCTCGCAGTCGCCGGCGCCCCCAACCTCATACTGACCGCCATTACAGGACTTGACTATGACCCTAATTATGAGCACAGCTGTCCAAACCAGGATCGGTGATCTCACGGATGAGGTCCGGGACGTTTTTGCGCAAGTAACCCGCTACCCTCTTGAGATTCTCGACCCCGCTGCCAGTCTCGAAGAAGATCTCGGGATCGATTCGGTCAAACTGGGTGAAGTCTTCGCGGTTCTTCGCGAGAAGTACCATCTCCCCGAGAAACTCGACATGCCGAGAGAAAGTCTGCGCAGCATCGGGAGCATAGCCCATAGTCTGCGGGAGCATATGGAAAAGAATTCTTTTGGCGCCCCGCTGCCTGGCGCGCACGTGAACGGGAATGGCCACGTGAACGGAAACGGTCACGTGAATGGAAACGGCCATGTGTCGAATGGCGCTCCGGCGGTTTCACGCGACGATTTCCTGAACCAGGTTCGCGACGTCTTCTGCGCTGTGACCCGCTATCCGGTCGAAATCCTGGAACCGCACGCCAGTCTTGAGGAAGATCTTGGTATCGATTCGGTCAAGCTGGGCGAAGTTTTTGCGGTTCTTCGCGAGAAGTACAGCCTGCCTGCAACCATGGATCTGCCTCGGGAACAGCTGAAGTCGATCGCCGGGATTGCGGAAAGCCTGTCGCGCTATGTGAAGGCAGAGAATCCGTCGGGCAATTCACCTGCCCTATCCCCTGCCCTGCCCGCTCCCGCTGCTCCTCCTGTCGCTGCGGCAACGCCGGTGAGTCAGACTCCCGCGAATGCGGCTGAAAACTTTGACGAGCGGGTTCGCGCCATCTTCGCGGAAGTAACCCGCTATCCAATCGATATTCTTGAACCGGCGGCCAGCCTCGAAGAGGATCTGGGAATCGATTCCGTGAAACTTGGCGAAGTGTTCGCCGTGCTCCGCGAGCGCTACCACCTTCCGGAAGTGCTCGACGTTCCGCGCGAAAGCATGAAAACCATCGGCGCCATCGCGGAGGCGTTGAGGAAACATGTTGAGGCGCCGCAGAGCCGCGGCGTGCACCGGGCGCCGGCAAGCTCGAACGGACATTCCAACGGCAATTCAAACGGACATGGCAACGGGCATTCCAACGGAGCGGGACACGGAAATATCGGCGTGGTGGAACAGAACTCGCCTGTGGTGCATGCCGGCGAGAAGAAGCCCTTCGAAGGGAAGACCGCCCTCGTCACCGGGTCCGGCCGCGCGCTGGGAAAAGATGTCGCGGTCTACCTGGCGAGCCTCGGCGCAACAGTGATCGTCAACTCGTTCCATTCGCGCGAGCAGGGCGTCAAGACCGTGGAAGAAATCATCGCGGCGGGGGGCAAGGCCATTCATGCATGGGGTTCCGTCGCCAATCCCGAGCACGTGGAATCAATTTTCAAGCAGATCGAAGAGACGTATGGCGGTCTCGATTTCTTTGTCAGCAACGCTTCAAACGGCATGCTGGCCCGACTTGAGGATTTGACTCCGGAGCACTTCGAAAAGGCTTATCGCACCAATGTAATCGGACTTCACCAGTGCGCACTCAGGGCGGTAAATCTCATGAAGCGCCGGGGCGGCGGAAAGATTATTACCCTTTCCTCTCCCGCTTGCCATGGCTACGTGGATTACTTCGGTTGCATGGCGACCGTTAAGGCCGCCGTGGAGTCGCTGACCAAGACGATGGCCATCGAGTTTGCTCGCTATAACATCCAGGTGAACTGCATCTCTCCGGGACCTATCTACGGCGATCTACTGAACAAGTGGCCGGAAAGCAAACGGCTCATTGCGGAGTGGGAACAGGCAACCGTCTGCGACCGCCTCTGCGTGGACCGCGACGTCTCTCACTTCATTGCCTACCTTCTCGGCGATGCGGTGAAACTCTTCACCGGCAGCGTTCTGGTGATGGACGGAGGCATCTCGGTTCGCTGGGGCGGTGTCAGCGGCGCGGCCGAGAATGCCCACACCACAACACATAGTGCTAACAGCCATCAGAACGTTGGCATGGCTATACCCGCATATCATTGAGTACTTCTGTGTGTCATCGACCCGGAGTAAACCCATGCCGTCAATCGTGGAACGGTTGCTGAAGATTCGCCCGGAAGAAGCAAGCTTCAAGGCTCGAGGCTTTGATGCGTGCGATCCGGCTGTCTCCCGCAAGCTGGAACAGATGTTGGAGAGCTTCATCGGCGGCTACAATCTCGCGGTGGAGACGCCGGATAAGGACGAGTTGTCCCGGCGTTTGTATGCCGCTTACGACAGCCACCATGTTGGGTTTGCCTTCGAGGGCGTGGGGCTCTATCTGGCCATGCTGGACATGCTGATTCCCGGCAAGCCCCATCGTCTGGGCAATTACTTCAAAGGTGCCGGCGAGCACCACGACTATATTGTCGCCGTGGGCGCGGGGTTTGCGGTGGCCCGGATTCCGTGGGGACTTCAGGCCATGGATGGTTACCTGCGGACTCTCCATCCGCTGATCGCCTGGTGTGTTCCCTGCGGCTACGGCTTTCACGAAGGCTTTTTTAAACACCAGCGCTTCATCGATGCGGCCGGGCCACTTCCCGGATCTCTTTCGCCGCTCGGCAGGCAGTTGTTCGATTCCGGGCTGGGCCGCGCGCTGTGGTGGGTGAAAGGCGCCGATCCTTCAAGGATCGCTGCCGCCATTGACCGCTTCCCCGAGGATCGCCGCGCCGAACTTTGGGCAGGAATCGGCATCGCCTCGTGTTACGCGGGGGGCGTTGGCGACACTGAATTGCTGAGCATAGGGGAATTGTCCGGGCCCTACCGCGCGGATTTGCTTTCAGGTATGCCTTTCGCCGCGCGTTTGCGGCAGAAGGCGGGAAACTATTCGGATACCACAGAGTTGGCATGCCGGGTCTTGATGGATCGGAGCACGGATCAAGTTGCCGATATGGCGGAGGCCGCAGCGGACGCCGTTCGCGGTCAGGTGCGGGGATCGGGAATCACCGAAGCCTAC
>JBEKZG010000123.1:0-8729 GCA_049510095.1 Occallatibacter sp. | reverse complement strand
TTTCCTCGGCCATAACCCGTCTCGATAACGTAGTTATGCCACAGAAAAGACGGCCTTTCCAGCTATATTTTTGCTTCCAGACTCTCCCCTTCAACAGGCGGCGTGTGAGATATGCAGGCTAATACCCTTAAGATTCGAGGCGGCTTAGCGGCACGGATAAATCCGTCCCCTTTCAAAGCAGAGACATCGTCATGAGCCTCAAGTCAGGCTACTTTTTCTTCCATGCGCCCACGATGGCGCCCATGATTGTCATGCCGAACAACCAGCAACCGGCATTGATGGCAAGGAGGCTGAGCGGGCGGACCTCGAAGGCATATTCGGTGGACCAGGCGGTGAGTTCGAAACCGAGCCACAACAGAACCGCCGCCTTGATGCCGCGGAGTGCCGTCTGCGGGCCGGTGAGCTGGATGACGCAGGAGAGCGCCGTGGCCATGACGGCCGCGGCGAGGAGGGCCGTTCCATATTGGATTGCCGGGCTGATAGCCCCAGGGCCCATGAGCCACTCGCGAGTGCGGCCAATGCCGTCGAGCCACGGCTGCTGAAAGTAGAAGTACCAGCCGGCCTCAAACAGGAAGCAGGCGATGGCCGCGACGAGGATGGCAAGGTAGTTCTGGCGAATTCTGGGTTGTTCGATTGGCATGGCGACTTTCCTTCCAAGTCCAAAGGTTTGAGAGAATGGCCGAATTCTAGCGCAGTTCCTGTTCTGTTGCAGAGAAAAAGGTGTGGACTATTCCTCGGGGTTGCGGGGCATTCGGCTAGTCGAGCCGGGTGAGGAAGGCTTCGGCCTCGGAATCGCCGGGGCGGAGATGGGCGGCTATGAATTCAGCCTGCTGGCGGTTGTCGCCCTGGGGGCGGATGCGCACCCAATAGCTGTCCTGGCCGGGAAATTCGATGACATTGGAACTGGGATACCTGCGCAGGAGTTGTGCTTTGAGCTTGTTGGCCTTGTGCTGGCTGTGGAATGCGCCGATCTGGACGCACCAGCGGCCGCCGGTGTCGATGGGTTTTGGCGTGCGATAGACATCGAGGCGCACCTGCGCGGTGCCGGCCTGATAGATACCGGTGGCTTTGGCGGAGGCGATGGTGAGGTCGAGGATTCTGCCATCGACGAAGGGACCGCGGTCGGTGATGCGCATGGCGCTAGACTGGCGGGTCTTGAGATTGGTGACGACGACGAGCGACCCCATGGGCAGGGTGCGATGCGCGGCGGTAAGCGCGTGGTCGTTGAAGACTTCGCCATTGGCGGATTTGCGGCCTTTGTAAGGCGCGGTATACCAGGTGGCGAGGCCCTGCTCGGTGAGGATGGGCCTGTGGGTCCTTACATAGTCCAGGTCCGCTTGGCTGACTCCGCCAGGTGGGACGGGCGTGGGGGCGATGCGCGCTGGGGGGGCGGTTTGATCCGGCGGAGTCGCGGACTGGTTGGTTGGAGGGGCGGTTGGCGGTGCAGTTTGGGACGGAGGCAACTGGCTGACATTGCCGCGATGACCGCAACCGGAGGCCAGGAGGAGCGCGAGAGGCACGAGAGCCGCGGCGGCGAGCCGGATAGTGCGCGATGTGCCCACAGTTATCAAGGACGCGGGTCCTGAGTTGGGGGCTCGGGAGTTGGCGGCTGAGATGTTGGGGGTTCGGACGTTGGTGGTGGCGACGGTGGTGAAGGGGGAGTGGCTGACGGCTGGCTCCGCTGGGTCTGTTGGGTTTGTTGGTCGAGGTGGTCGGCGAATTTGCGCATGGCATCGGCTGCGGTGCGTAGCGCGGAGATGGACTCCGTGCGGACCTGCGGTATGACGTTGTCATTGACGTAAGCGGCGGCGTGGCGCAGCTCCATTTCAATGAGTTCGATGGCCTCTTCAATGCGGCGGCCTACACCGCCCTGCCCTGGTGGAGGATAAGTACCCATGAATAAGCCTCCGGGACCGGAGTCCCTATCTACGCTCAAGTCTGCGGCGCGCGGCGCGGCGCGTCAATGAAGGAAGGGCCGAAGGTGCCGCAATGGTCAATATGCGGACCGTTTCCGGAGTACCGCGAATCCAGCCTCTTCCCTGATTGTTTGATGGCGACTGGCGACGTTTTGTTAAGAATTGACGTCAGAGTTCGATAAGGCGGGACTCGAAATCGGTAACAAGGGATTTGAAAATGCTCTAACCTTGGCTGTGGAACGGCTTGGCGGATAGGGTATTGAGCCATGTCTTCAACAGTCGAGGGCTGGGAGTTTGCGAGAGCGCTTATTGAGACCGGGAAAAAGCAAAGGCGGAAGATGTGAAGACCCGATGGCCGACGGTTGGGCTTTGCGGCCTGCCATCCATCGCGCGATGAGGCTGCGCGATGGATGGGGGACCTGGCTGTTTCTGGCGGTGCTTTTGCAAACCGCGGGGCCGATGTGGGCCAGTGCGGCTGTGAGCGCCGGAACGGTGAGCGCTGATTCCGCGAGCGCTGCTACTGCGAGAAACGGGGAGGAGCTGCCGGATGCTCCTCAAGCGCAGAACACGACGCAGGCGGATAAGCAGGGAGAGGGGCAGGAGAAGGGGCAGGGAGCCCGTCCTGAAGCTCGTCCTTGCGAGGCTAAGCCCGCGGGTACGGCGATGGGGACGAAGGCTGCGCAGGCAGCGAAATCGGCGGCGGGACTTCAGGCACCGGTGGCCAGCGACAAATCCAGGGATTCGGAAGAAGTACCGTGTTCCACTTCCTCGGCACTGATGAAGGAACCGCCGATCATCAAGAACCTGCCGCTGGTGAACTGGTATGCGCGCTTTCTGGACGGGCCGCAGGTGAAGCCGATGACGCCGAAGGAAAAAGCCTGGCTGGCGGTGCGCAACGTGGGCGACCCGTTCAACGCGCTCACGATTCTGGGCAGCTCGGCGATCGCGGTGGGGGCGGACAGCCACTCGGCGTACGGACCTGGATTTCACGGCTTTGAGCGCTACGCGGGCGTGAGCTTGACGCAGGATATGACGGGCGAATTTTTTGGCACGTTTCTGATTCCGTCGGTGACGCGCCAGGACCCGCATTACCATCGGATGCCGAAGGCGAGCATTAAAAAGAGAATTGCTCATGCGCTGTATCAAGTGGTGTGGACGCAGGGAGACGACGGCAAGGGGATGGTGAATTACGCCGACGTGGTTGGGTTTGCGATTGACGATGAGATCGCCAACCTTTATGTGCCGGGGCGGGAGACTAACCTGCCGGCGAGTGTGGCGCGGTACGGGACTTCGCTGGCTACGGCACCTATCGATAACTTCATTACTGAGTTTCTGCCGGATGTGGCGCGGAGGATCCACGTGCGCGTTGTGCTGTTCCAGCAGATTATTAACCAGGTGGCTAATACTAAGGATAATGGGGGGAGTTAGGGGCGCAAAGGGCTGTGAGCACGGGTTAGTCGAAGCTCCGGTCGCCGTCAGATACGAATTGTGTCGCGGTCGGAGGTACTCCTAGTTCAGCGTGAGTGTAATGGTAGCGGACTGCTGGATTGAACCGGACGTAGCAGTCACGGTGACTGTTGAGGTTGTGGGTGTGGGAGTGGGCGTTGGGGCCGGCCCCCCGCTCCCGCCTCCGCCGCATGCTGAAACGAAGCTCAGCACTATGGCAGCTAGCGCAAGAGGTAACAACCCCCTGATGCGGCGACGCTTCAATCCGATGAAGCAGACGGCTAATGCAAGAGCCGATGCGGGGAACAATGGCTGGGAATCAGGATGGATCGCGGCTGATTGCGCGGCCGTAATAGTGAGTTGGGAGGTTGCGGCGGAGCCGGACGGCGTGACGGTGGTGGGGCTGAAGGAGCAGGTCGTTCCGTTTGGCAGACCGGAGCAAGTAAAGGTCACTGCGGAGTTGAAGCCGTTGGCTGGTGTGACTGTCAGAGTGGACGTCCCAGAGGCGCCGGAGTTGACCGTGAGTGTGGCAGGCGAAGCGGCGACGGTGAAGCTGGGTGGTATCACGATGGTGTAGGTTGCCGATGCGACCGTGCTTGTGGTGTAACCGGTGGCGACGGCAATGGCCTGGATGGTTTCTGAGGTCGAGACTGTGATTGCGCCTGTGTATGCGGTTGAGTTGGTGGTGGGGGTGGTTCCGTCGGTGGTGTAGTAGATGGCTGCGCCGGTGGTGGCATCGGTGATTGTCACAGTCTGCGCGGAAAAATAAGTTCCGGAGACGACGCTAAAGGCTGGCGCGGCGGCTGGGGAGATAATCCGATACTCCCAGAGATCATTGAGGATGCCCCGAAGTCCGTTGACATCGTAGCCTTCGCCACCAAATAGCCAGAAGTGGCCGGTGCTGTCGGTCCAAGTCAAAGCGGCTTGACGGCCTCCGGGAATGTTTCCGGTTGCAGGCACTCCTAACTTGCCGTACACTCCGGGCTCGCCGCAACCACTTCCGTAGGCAGTTATTCCAATCAAGCCACAGCTCATTGTGCTGCTTCCGCCCATCCAAACCCATTCGTTGGCGATTGGATTGAATTCCCAGAGGTCGTTAAGATAGCCCTCATTGCCGTTGGAGTCGTAGCCCTGGCCGCCTGAGAGCCAGAAATTGCCGCTAGTGTCGGTCCAATTCGAGTTGCCGTAACGCCCTCCGAGGATATTTCCAGAAGCAGGCGCTCCCAAAGTTCCATACACGCCTGACTGGCCACCACTGCCGCCGCTGGTTGGCGGTACCGTGCTGCTTCCGCCCATCCAAGTCCATTCGTTCGTGGAAGGATCGAATTCCCATACGTCGTTGAGATAGCCCCAATGGCCAAGGGCGTCGTCGCCTTGGCCCCCAAAGAGCCAGAGACGGTCCGTGCTGTCAGTCCAGGCTGAGCCGGTATATCGGCTTCCTGGAATGTTTCCGGGAGCAGGCGTTCCCAACGTCCCGTACACCCCGGGATAGGCAAGGTTAACGCTGACAGTGCTGCTTCCCCCCATCCATGTCCACTCGTTCGTGGAAGGAGTGAATTCCCACAAGTCGTTGAGATCGCCCTTATTGTCGGCAGCGTCGTAGCCCAGACCCCCTAAGAGCCAGAAATTGCCGTGGCTGTCGGTCCAACTCGAGGCTTCATAGCGGCCTCCGGGCATGTTTCCAGAGGCAGGCGCACCCAATGTCCCGTACACCCCGGGATAGCCTGAACCGTAACCAGTCGCGTTGCTTCCCCCCATCCATGTCCATTCGTTCGTGGAAGGATCGAACTCCCAGACGTCGTTGAGGTAGCCGGGATAAAGTGCGCCGTTGATCAAGGGAGAGCTATAGCCCATGCCCCCAAAGAGCCAGAAATTGCCTTTGCTGTCGGTCCAACTACTTGCTGAAGTGCGGCCACCTGGAATGTTTCCAGCGGCGGGCGTGCCGAGTGTTCCGTAGACTCCTGGCTGACCGTATTGGCTGCCGACGACGCTGCTTCCCCCCATCCAGGTCCATTCGTTCGTAGACGGATTGAACTCCCAAAGATCGTTCAGAGAGCCGTAGGTGTTACTGGCATCGGCGCCGTAGCCCCCAAAGAGCCAGAGGTGCCCGTTGCTATCGGTCCACGTGGCAGCTTCCCAGCGACTTCCAGGGATATTTCCAGCTGCACCTATCCCCTGAGTCCCATACACGCCTGGCCAGCCACTTCCAAACGAGGGTGCTGTGCTGCTCCCACCCACCCACTCCCATTCGCGGGTCTGTGCAAATGTTGAACCGCAAATGAACGCCATGAGAGCCAGAAGCCCAGCACGACGCAATCGGTTCTTGGGCGGGTGACAATCGGCACTAGGGCCACCAAAGGCCCGAGAAGGAGGAGAGATGGCTTCTTTCATTATGTGGGAATCTCCTAAGCCTTGAAGCTACCTACCAATTGAGGACAAGAGCGGGAGGGGTGCTGACTTCGGCGAAAGTATAGCGCATCAACGAGCGCCGCTTTGTGATCCCTGTCGCGCATTAAGGTCAAAGGCTCAGTGAATGAACGGTGACAAATTTCATTGTGAGACAACTTCCGTGGAGTGGTCGCATGCTGTAACCGAATTCTCCCTCCATCCCATTCGCCCTACGCAGGTTAGCCGTTCGATGTCTCTTATTGACAGTTCAGCGGGGGATTCCGCCGTTCGCTGCAGGGGGATTGGGTTGACAGGGGACGGGCGCTACTCTAAGGGTGCAATTTCAGGCTTCCGGAAATCCACCGGAAACGCGCAACCTGAGCCGGAAGAGACCGAGACCCCGGCGAAACATCCAATTCTTCAGGAGAGAGCAACTTATGGGAAAAGCAATGAAGTATGCCGAGCTAGCCGCGGTTTATGCGGCGAAGGGTGCGTGGGTGGTCTATGAGCGGCTGAATCGCATCAGCCCGAACGCGTCGTTTACGCCCAAGTGGTCGGACAAGCCTCTCCAGAAGAGCTGGCAGAAGGAAAAGCCGCCGCTGGGCTGGCCACGGACAACGGACTCGCTTTGTCCGAAGTGCGTACCGGAGATCCGGCAGCAGATTCTGGACGGCAAGCTGCCCCATGAAGTGCTGCTGAACGAAAAAGTGGGCGAGATCAAGGCGCAGATTATTGAGCGCGACGGCAAGATCCTGATGGTGAAGGATTGCCCGAAGCACGGACACTTTGAAGACGTGATGTCGATTGACACCAAGTTCTTCAAGCACCTGGAAGAGAGCTTCCCTGGGCGCGACATGCGCGCGCACGGCGAGGGCCACGATAACTTGCACCACCACGGGACTTCGACGATCACGAATGGGCGCGGCTCGGTGCTGACGATCGACCTGACCAACCGCTGCAATATGATGTGCGATCCGTGCTTTATGGATGCGAATCAGGTTGGGTTTGTCCACGAGCTGACGTGGGACGAGATCAAGACCATGCTGGACAACGCGATTACCATCAAGCCAAAGAGGCAGATGAGCGTGCAGTTCAGCGGCGGCGAGCCGACGCTTTCGCCTTACTTCC
Source organism: Occallatibacter sp. (assembly GCA_049510095.1). Lineage (GTDB taxonomy): Bacteria > Acidobacteriota > Terriglobia > Terriglobales > Acidobacteriaceae > Telmatobacter. The sequence continues at coordinate 1,851 of JBEKZG010000123.1, read as the reverse complement.
TGGACGCCGTGGCCTACAGCCGCAAGGTTGGTTACAACAGCGTGCAAGCTGCTTCCAATGGAATTGAGTTCGCGAAGAGCAAAGAGCTTTGCCGCGCGGCTGCCGAAGCGGGCCTGCGCTATGTGTATCTCCAGTTTGACGGCATTGGCAACGCGGCCAACTCGCACCGCAAGGTGGGCAATTTGTTTGATGTAAAGCTGCAGGCGATCAACAACCTGCACGAAGCCGGCGTGGAGATTGTGCCGGTGACGACGATTATCAACGGCATCAACAACGAGCAGGTGGGACGCATTATCCAGTTCGCGCTCGACAACCCGAAGACGATCAGCTTCCTGAGCTTCCAGCCGGTGAGCTTTACGGGCCGCGACGAAGACATTACCGAAGAGCGCCGCACGGCCCAGCGCTACACGCTGAGCCACATGGCGCACGATGTGAAGGACCAATGCGGCATCGGCGAGCCGGAGCGGGACTGGTTCCCGATCAGCTTTATGAGCACCTTCTCCGACTGGGCCGATTTGATTCACGGGCCGGGCGCCGAGTGGGGCCAGCTGAGCTGCGGATGCCACCCGAACTGCGGCATCGGCATGGCGGTGATGATCGACAAGGAAACCAAGGAGTCAGCGCCGGTAACGGCCTTCCTGAACATGAACAAGGTGGCCAAGGACCTGGCGAAGGTGAACGACGCGGCTCGCGGCAAGTGGCTCTCCGTGATTGGCTTTGGGCTGGCGCTGCTGCGCAACTACGATCCGTTCCAGTCGCCTACGCACTTCAAGATCACGGACATGATGAAGAAGATGGACAAGACCTTCAACGCGACCGGCAAGAACTACGGCAGCGTGAAGGGCGACCGGACGCTGGAAGACATCAAGCTGCGGCGCCAGGACCGCTGGAACTTCCTGTTCATCGCAGGCATGTGGTTCCAGGATCTGTTCAACTACGACTTCCGCCGCACGGAACAGTGCATCATCCCGTATGCCACGCAGGAAGGCGAAATCAGCTTCTGCGCGTACAACACGGGCGTGGGCTGGAGAAACATTATCGAGAAGATGCACATGACGGCTACCTTGACGAAATGGTACGAGGAGCACGGACGGCATGAGATCTTCGCGGGCGGCAAGAAGGTGGGCATGAGCGAAGTTGGCCACCATCTGGCGCTGAACATGGAGCATGTGAACTCGGAAGCTAACCACACGCTGGACAACCTGGGCATTGCCAAGAACTCGCGCGAAGAAAAGCTGCGGGCGCGTGCCGCGACCACCGCGGACAAGGTGAAGCAGGAAGCGGAGAACGCGAAGATGGCCAAGCTTTATCGCGAGCATGTTCTTGGCGAGAAGCCGATCGATGGGCTGGTGCGGTTGGACGCGATTCGGCCCGCTTCGAACAACGCTACCTCACCGATCAACCGGCAAAGCCAGAAGGAAACCGACCTGGTTGCCGGGGACTAGTTTCAATCACTGTTTCTACAGATACAACGAGCCGCTCAGCACTCAACTGTGCGGCTCGTTTTTATTGCATACAGACTTGAGTTTGCCTACCAGATTTCCAGCTTGAAATCGCGATAGGCTCGAATCAGCTCGAAGTCGGCACGGTTGGACGCGATCAGCCGTGCACCGCTGGTCCTGGCCGTTAATGCGATCAGGACATCGAAATGCAGGTCGCGCAGTTTACGCCCTTCAAAACCGTGATCGCGCTGGATCCTGATGAGGATTTCGCCCGATTCGAGCCAATTATTTTCGGAAGGCGTGAGGAGGGGATACCTTCGCTCTAATGTTTTGAGGACGGCTTGCTCTGTGCGTGTCGTGGCGCCACGCAAGAGTTCCGCCAGAACGACGGCGGAGGTGCGCACCAGTG
>JBEKZG010000122.1:0-8746 GCA_049510095.1 Occallatibacter sp. | reverse complement strand
AACAAAAGCCGACACGAAGTGGATGAACCGCACCCAGCCAAACCAATATTGTTGATATGCCTCGGCGGCATAGAAGGCGCGGATTGGCGCACCGATCAGATAGCCGGTAATGCACAAGGCTACCAGTGCAATTGCATTGATCCAGTGGTAGGCGCGTACCGGCAGCTCCCACACATAGACCCGCCGGTACTCGACAGGCTGACTGCCATTCGCGCGAAAGACATCCTTAACGCCAATGTTCGGTGCACTCATGGGCATCACTCGAAGGAGACCTGGTGAAGGTGCCGACCCTGCGGGTCATACAAGTGAACGGCGCAGGCAAGACACGGGTCAAAGGAATGGATGGTGCGCAAAATCTCGACAGGCTCGTCGATCTTGGCGACCGGCGTGCCGATCAGCGCTCGTTCAAAGGACGAACGCTGCAACTTGGCATCGCGCGGAGAACCGTTCCATGTGGTTGGGACAACCAACTGATAGTTGTCTATGGCGCCGTTCTTGATCTTGATCCAGTGCGCCAGGGCGCCGCGCGGAGCCTCCGTGAGGCCGACGCCTTCAGCTTCCGCCGGCCAGCTCTTGGGTTCCCAGAACTCGCCATTGAAAGTGGAGACTTCGTTGATCTTCACACGCTCCATGAGTTGGCCGAAGAATTCCTTGAGCCAGATCATGGCCAGTACCGCATCCAGGCCACGAGCCGCGGTGCGGCCCAGCGTGGAGAACAGTGCGGCAACCGGCACGTTGAGCTTGCCGAGCGTGTCTTTTACCAGTTCCTGCACATCGGTGCGGCCAGAAGCATACGCGACAATCAGCCTGGACAAAGGGCCGACTTCCATTGCATTTTCTTTCCAACGGGGTGTCTTCAGGAACGAGTACTTCTGGTGGCCTTCGAGGGTTTCAAAAGGCGGTTTGGGGCCGGTGTAATTCAGCTTGGTTTCGCCCGCCCAGGGATGGATGCCGACCCCGTCTCCGCCTTCGTAGCTGTACCAGGAACTTGCAATATATTCCTTGATTTCCTGAGAATCCTTCGCGTTGACCGGATGGACGGTACTGAGATCGCGATTGAGAACAACGCCGCGCGGATACTTGAAAGTCTCCGGCTTGCTGTAACCCTGGGTGGGGAATTCGCCATAGCTGAGATAGTTAGTCAATCCCCCACCCCAGCTTGCCCAGTCTTTGTAGAACGACGCTACGGCGAGAAGATCCGGAATATAGACTTCGTTGACAAACTCATCGGCCTGGCTGATGAGGCGGGAGACCAGGTTGAGCCGCTCCGAGTTGATGGCGGCTACTTCATTCATATTGATGGAGCAGGGAACTCCGCCCACGAGATAATTCGGATGCGGATTCTTGCCACCGAAGACCGCGTGGATCTTGACGATTTCCTTTTGCCATTGAAGGGCGTCGAGGTAGTGAGCGACCGCGATCAGATTCACTTCCGGCGGAAGCTTATAGGACGGATGGCCCCAATAGCCGTTGGCGAAGATTCCGAGGCCACTGGCGGCGAACGCCTTGATTTTTTCCTGTACATCGGTGAAATAGGAAGTGGTGTTCTTGTCCCATTTGGAGAAGGATGCAGCGAGTTCGGCGGCCTTCTTTGGGTCGGCCTTCAGCGCATTGACGATGTCGACCCAATCCAGCGCATGCAGATGATAGAAGTGGATCACGTGGTCCTGGACGTATTGGGTGGCCATCATTATGTTGCGGATTAATTCTGCGGTTGGAGGCACACCGATGCCTAATGCGCTTTCAACCGCACGCACGCTGGTTAGCGCGTGGACAGTGGTGCAGACGCCGCAGACGCGTTCGGTGATGGCCCAGGCATCGCGGGGATCGCGGCCGATGAGGATTTTTTCAAGGCCGCGGACCATGGTGCCGGCCGAGAATGCGTCGGTAATGACGCCGTTTTCCACCACCGCTTCAATGCGCAGGTGGCCTTCAATTCGAGTAATTGGATCGACGACTATGCGTGTCATAGGCTCTTAGAGCTCCTTCTGATCGTCAGCGTGCACTTCCGCAATAACGGGCCGCTTGCGAATGTTGGTGACAATGGCGTGCGCTCCGACTCCGGCTAATGTGGCAATTCCAACGACAGTGCCGACGGTGTCCGCGGTGCTCTCGATGCCGAATCCGGGGAACGAGGCCAGATGCTGGTAGAAGGGGCCGTTGTCCCAGAAGCCTTCTTCAGAGCAGCCGATGCAGCCGTGGCCGGACTGAATAGGATAGCTCGTCCCCTCATTCCACTTGACCACCGAGCAGGCGTTGTAAGTGACCGGGCCGCGGCACCCCATCTTATAGAGGCAATAGCCTTTGCGGGCGTTCTCGTCGTCGAACGACTCGACGAAGAGACCGGCGTCGTAGTTGGGGCGGCGGTAGCAGGTGTCGTGGACGCGGCGACCGTAGAACTCCTTGGGACGGCCCTGACTGTCGAGATCGGGAACCGAGCCCAGAACCAACAGGTGAGTGACTACGCCCATCATGACGTCGGCGATGGGTGGGCAGCCGGGCACGTTGATGACGGGCTTGTCGATGAGCTTGTGGATGGGCGTGGCGCCGGTTGGGTTGGGCTTGGCGGCCTGAACGCAACCGTTGGAAGCGCAACTGCCCCAGGCGACGACCGCGGCGGCGTCTTTGGCGACGGTTTGCAGGATGGATTCGGCGGTCTTTCCGCCGATCATGCAGTAGACGCCTTCGTCTTTTGTGGGGACTGCGCCCTCGATCAGAACTATGTACTTGCCTTTGTTGGCCTTTATGGTGTCATTGAGGCTTTTTTCAGCCTGGAAGCCGGAGGCGGCCATGAGGGTTTCCGAGTAGTTCAAATCGAGGACATTGAGCAGCACATCGAGAACGATGGGGTGCGATGCCCGGATGAAGGACTCGCTGCAACAGGTGCACTCCTGGAAGTGCATCCAGATTACGGCTGGTTTATCTTTCTTTTCAAAGGCGGAGACAACCTGCGCCATACCGGATTGGCCGAAGCCGGCGACGGTTGCGGCAGCGGCGCAGAACTGCATAAAGTCTCTGCGGCTGTAGCCCTTCTTTTCCATAGAGTTCCAAATTGACTGACCCATGCGTGCCTCACAGAGAATGCGGTCTGACGGCTGAAAACCCGCGTGGGGAGAGAACACACCGAATGAGCCCACGTGAGTGTCGCCTAATTACGAAAGTGACCGTACTCAGGAGTAATGACGACTCGCTGTGCGCTGCATCACAGGCGTTCTTGTATTGATGGAATTGAAAGGGATTAGGAGTGATTTATGTCACTGGGAGCAGATTACAGATGACAGGTTACAGATGACGGTGGGCCGCTGGCGGCGGGGACGCCGCCAGTACAGCCGATCACCACCCCGACAAGCCAAAGGCAGGCTTTCCGGGGACCCTGGGTCAGGAGACCGGCGCTACAATCTTCCGCTGCCGGCAATGCTGTGCTTGCGTGACGTTCCATGCGCGGATTTGGGTGGGGGATTGGCGGGAAAAGCGCGCGGGGCGTGTGCAGATAAATACATATAGAAGTGAAATACTTGTTGCAAACAACAGTGAAATTGGGCGTTTTGTGCGTGAAACTCACCTAAGAAAGTGAGCTGTTTGCGCTATTTTGGGCTTTTTTTCAGGAGGCCCATGTGCCTCTATGCGCAGGCGCGGGGCTTAAGCGGGGATGGGAGAGCGGGATGGGATTGCATATGGGGAAGGCCATGCGGGGGCGGCAGCTCAAGTTGCTGGACGAGGCTTCGCTGCCGTTCAGGGCGGTGCACGGTGCGCCGTGGTGCGTGGAGGATGGTTGGCTGCGATCGGTGCGGGTGGCGGTGGGGATTCCGGTGGAGGAACTGGCGCTGCGGCTGGGGGTGCAGCCGAGGGAGGTTTTCCGGCTGGAAACGGCGGAGAAGGAATCGCGGATTACGCTGGCGGCGCTGAAACGGGCGGCGGAGGCGCTGGATTGCGAGCTGATGTACGGATTGACTCCGAAAGAGGGAACGCTGGTGGAGATGGCGGCGGAGCGGAGTACGGCGCGGGAGAGGGCGCTGCATGCGAAGCGGCTGGCGGCGGACGATCGGCGCGTCGCGGAGGGTAAACCGCGCCGGATGCGCGATCCGCAACTGGGGGCGATCGATGAGTTGCTGCGGCTAGCCGGGTTGGCACGGACCAACAACTGCACAGAGCGGCTGCGCTCGTCGGTAGACCGGCGGGTGGGGCGGCACGCGGGGAAAATTGTGGGGGCTCTAACGGACAAGGCGCTTGAGGGGAATATGGGTGCGATCAAGGATTTGCTGCGGATCGTGGGGGCGGTGAAGTGATTAGTTGTCAGTTGTCAGTTGTCAGTTGTCGGTTGTCGGTTGTAAGTGAAGAGTGGACAGTGTGTGGGGCCAGGGACTAGTGGCTAGGGACTTAGGGACTAGGGACTAGGACTGGCTCCTTCGTTCCTGTTGCGGGGCGGCGGGTAACATGAATCCGAATGCGAAGATGAAGCGATGATTCGAACTGAGCTGTTTCGATTGAATGGGACTCAAGTGCGCGATCCCGCCATCGATGCCTGGATGGATGCGCACCGTGGGGAATTGGGAGAGCTTGTGCGGGCTTGGTTTGAGGTTATGCGCAACTGCGGGGACGAGGAGCGGGAGGTGTTGCATGACGTGTGCCCTACCGCTTGCCCTGGGGGATGCGGCGTTTGGGTACGTGAATGTGTTTACGGCGCATGTGAATGTGGGGTTCTTTCAGGGTTCGGCGCTGGCTGATCCGGCTGGGTTGTTGCAGGGCGGCGGCAAGTTTATGCGGCATGTGAAGCTTAGGCCGGGGGCGGGGACGGATGCGGCGGCGTTGCGCGGGCTTATTGAGGCGGCTTACTTGGAAGTTAAGACGCGGGTGGAGAATGGGTAAGTGGGGTTATTGGGAGGGTTCGAGGGGCAGGGTCAGGTTTTCGGCTGCGGCGGGGCGGCTGCGCGGGGCTTTTTTGAATGTGGTCTCGTGGCGGTGGAGGGGATAGGCGGGCTGCTTGCCGTCGAGGATTTGTTGGATGGTCAGGATTTGGAGTTTGGGGTAGGTGGTGCCGTCAGACGACTTGTAGAGTCCCGCTTCGGCGGCTTCTTTGAGCATGGGTTTGGTGGGGGCTTCAAAGCAGAGGAAGACGCCCATCTCAGCCTTCTCGCGGCCAAGGACGCCGACCAGATCGCGGATTTGGGGGACGCTGACTCCGCCTGCTTTGACCGAAAACACGATCTGCTTTGACTGGCCGGAGTTGTCGTCGTGGAAGTAAAGGCGGCCGTCGATGCCACGGTCGGCTCCCTTCTTCTGGTCGGCGGGACGCGCGCCGACCTGGCCCAGCGCCCACCATTGGAATTGGTATTTGTCCTCGGCGGCTAGGGCCGCGGCTCCGGCGTAGTCGGTGGGTTCGCCGATTACGTCGTAGGTGGATTTGATTTCGGAGCCGAAGGCGTCGGATAGGCGCTTCTTGATGAGGCCGATGGCGAGGTGGGTGATGTCGATACCGATCCAGCGGCGGTTGAGGCGCTGGGCTACCTGGACGGTGGTGCCGCAGCCGCAGAAGGGATCGAGGATGAGGTCGCCTTCGTTGGAGCTTGCTTTGATGATGCGTTCGAGGAGGGCTTCGGGTTTTTGGGTTGGGTAGCCTAGGCGCTCCTGGGCTTGAGAGTTGATAAACGGAATGTCGTCCCACACCGTGGTGACAATGGTGCCCATCATCTCGTCAAGGTACCTTTTGTAGCGGGGAGCGCCTGACTTGGTGTAGACAAGTCGGCCCTCGTCGTGGGCGCGTTGCATCCTCTCCTTCGTCCAGCGCCACACCTTTGTGACGCCTTTCCATTCGTAGGTGAGATTGGGTCGATTTCGATTCGGATTGGTGCAGTCGCTCAGCGTGTAGTGTCTGCCCGTCTCTTCTTCAATGTTTGAGTAATGACTGCGGATATAGTCTTCGTCGTAATCCCTATATTGCGTGTTCCATGCGGTCTCTGTGCCTCGCCCGTATGACAGGATCACATCATGTGTCGAAGGGAACCTTGTAAAAGCGTGACCTTTCGGGTCAGCTCGCTTCCAAATGATCTCGTTCCGAAAGAACTGCGGTCCGAAGACGGCGTCCATCAGAACTTTGAGGTAATGGCTGGCGGTGGGGTCGCAGTGGAGATAGATGGAGCCGGTTTCTTTGAGGACGCGGCGGAGTTCTACGAGGCGCGGGGCCATCATGGCTAGATAGGCCATCATGTCGGAGTTGAAGAGGAAAGTTTTGAAGGCGCGGAGGGCGTCGGCTACGCGACCGCCTTGCTCGACGATGTGCTCATAGGAGCGCTCTGCGTCGATGTTCCATTCCCATGTGTCTTCAAAGGCGCGAATCTGGGAGCTGGACTGGGAGCCGTCCTTCTCCGCGAAGAGGACGTTGTAGTCCTGGCGGGAGTTGAAGGGCGGGTCGAGATAGACGAGGTCTACCGACTCGTCTTTGACGTAACGCTGGAGGACTTCGTAGTTGTCGCCGTAATAGAGCTGGTTCTTGGGGGTAGTCACGGGATTGGGTTGAGGGTAACACGGGGCGCGGACCTTTGGCGGATAGATCGAGTGGGGAGCATCTCTCCGGGCACGACCTGGAGAGATGTTCTTTTATTTTCCCATTTTGGGGGTTGTTTGTGCGCTTGGACGGCTTGCGGAAAAGGGCGGTCTTGCGGAATGAGCGATCGAAAGCGGCCCGCAGGGGCTAAAGCCCATTTCTATTTTTAAGGCGATTTTCGGTACCCTTCGACTGCGCTCAGGGCAGGCTATTGAAGTGATGCCCTGTTACAGAGCAAGTGGTGCAAGGGTCCCATGCAGTAGCGGCCCGTGACCACTGACTACTGCCCACTGACTACCGACAACCGACAACCTAGAACTTAAGGAGCCTCTGAACAAGTGGCCGAATTCAATCAGAACCTTCCCTTGGGGACTAAAGTCGCTCTTGTTTAGCGCGTTTTGCGGCACAGCTGAAGCCGTGCCCTTTCAAGACTTCTACTTTTTCAGAGCTTTCTGAAAACTGTTTTTTGGAAAAAAATCGCCTCCGAAGGACCTCTTCTCCTCGGAGGCGCTTGCTTTATCACAAGGTAGATTCGGGGACCAGTAGCCGGCGCTGGAGGTCGGTAGCGCGCGGCTACTGGTGATCCCTATAGAACGAAGCTAGTAGCGGCTTCCCCTTTCCACTGCTGCTCCGTGTCGCCCGGCTCAAAGAGGACGTTCGTACATGTCCGCCGAACCATGTTGACAACTGGAGTGTCTCCCATCTTGGAGGACCGTTCCGTGACGGCAGTCACAAAAGCGTGTTTTATTTTTCCAAAGTACCCCGCCCGCTACAGTCCATCACGTCTCGCACGGTTTTGCCGATCAATTCCGCACAGAACGCGAATTCGCCGGCGCATTGACAAACGCCGCCCCGCACTCCAGAATCGAAGATTCAGTACCCGCCAAGGAAGCCTCTCCGTGACCGCTCTTCTGACAACGAATCTGGGCTCAACACCCCTCCTGGGCCGAGGCAAGGTACGGGATCTCTATGCGATCGACGATGCGCTGCTGCTCGTGGCCACCGATCGCATCTCCGCCTTTGACCACATACTCGCAACCGGAATTCCCGGCAAAGGCGAAATCCTCACCCAGATCTCGCTCTTCTGGTTCGATTTGCTGTCGAGCATTGTCCCGAACCATCTCATCACCGCGGACGTCCGCGAGTTCCCTGCCACGCTGCGGCCCTATGCGGATCAGCTCGATGGCCGGTCGATGCTCGTGAGGCGGGCAAAAATGTTTCCCATCGAGTGCGTCGCCCGCGGCTATCTGGCCGGCTCGGGCTGGAAGGAATATCAGAGTACGGGAACCGTCTGCGGCATCCCTCTTGCAGACGGCCTGCTCGACGGCTCGCGCTTGCCCGAACCCGTGTTCACTCCCGCCACCAAGAGCCAGGACGGCGCGCACGACGAGAACATCTCCTTCGCCGCCACTGAATCGGTGCTGGGCGCCGAAGACGCGGGCGAACTCCGCCGGCTCACGCTGCGTCTTTACCGCAAGGCCGCCGATCATGCCGCAACCACCGGCCTGATCCTGGCCGACACAAAATTTGAGTTTGGCATAACCGCTGAAGGGATTATCCTTGCCGATGAGGTTCTCACCCCGGATTCCTCGCGTTTCTGGGATGCGGCTGCCTGGAAGCCTGGCGGCCCGCAGCCTTCATTCGACAAACAGTTTGTACGCGACTACCTTGAATCGATTCGCTGGGACAAGCAGGCGCCCGCTCCAGGACTTCCCGATGAGGTCGTGGAGCGCACTCAGGAAAAATATCTTGAAGCATTCCGCCGGCTGACCGGCCGGCATCTGAGTCTCTAGACGTACACGGAGTGCATCATGGCATGGGTTGATTGGGTCATCGTAATTATTATGGCTGTCTCCATTATCAGTGGGCTGGCAGAGGGCTTCTTCCGTTCCGCCTGCGCGCTGGCCGGGCTTGTTGTCGGACTCTCGGCAGCTAGCTGGAACTATGGCCGGGTATCGGCCCTGCTGATTCACCTGATCGGCCTTAAAGCGGTCTCCGACGCCATCGGTTTCCTGCTCGTCGCGGTCTTTATCATGGTCATTTTCGCCATAATTGGCGCACTGCTTGCAAAAGCTTTCAGTTTTGTTGGTTTGGGCTGCCTTGATGGAATAGCCGGTGCAATTTTTGGGTTCTTTCAGGGCGTAATTCTGGTAACCTTGGGAATCCTCGCTATTGTTGCGTTCTTTCCCGAGGCAAATTGGCTGG